>JAFGNG010000162.1 GCA_016927125.1 Planctomycetota bacterium
ATAAATGAGTTATGTGATTTATAAATTTTTTTGGGTTGATGATAATGATTATTTTATTTATTTGTTGATTTTTTAAGCGATATTGTCGTTTTATAATATATTGAAATTAAATATAATTGCCATTATCTGCATATGGAGAGCTTTTCATCTTTGATTTTAATGGTTGGAACAGCATTTAATGAGATATTCAACTGCTGAATTTCTTGCTGCTTTTGCCAAGCATCCTGATCTTCAAGTCTTACGGATTGTAAAACAATCCCCCCTCGGTAATTACGAAACCATTGTCAGCGGAGCTGTGTTTAACTGTTCGGCTGATAAGCAATATGTCCTGGATAACATCAGGGACCGGGCAACCCATATTGAAGTTGAGGATGACCCCGGGATGCTCCGGCAGCTTTTTCCGCAATTGGATGAAGTAACCAGGGATTCGGACATCAACCTGCCCCCCGATGAATTCTTCCTGATGGAAGATGTTTATCATCTCCCGGATACCGGCAGTTGGAATGAAGGCCTGGAAGTTGATGCCAAGCAGCTTAATTCACAACCACAGGTTCTCATCCATATGCGCGCCAGCCTGCATGAAGGCACCCTGATCACCAATACTGTGATCAATGGCTTGCGCCGCCGGATCAGTTACCTGCGCCGGGAAGATAAATATATCCGCAGCCGGGACGCCTCCTTCCGGGTCCGGCCATGCACCAGGACAATTTTTGTAGTGGTGGATAATGCGGAGGCGCGGGAAACGGTACTGTCAATCTATCAGCCTACTCCTCTGTATAAGTTGGATTTCTATATTCTCGAGGAAGCCGGGATCAACCTGGAAGAACTTGCGCAAGACAAGCTTGAGCATGTCGGGTTGATTCCTTTTTTAGCCAAGAATCCTTCCCCTCCGGATGCGGTTCTGTTCGAATCCCACCGGCAAGAACTGGAGCAGCGCACCCATGCCCTGGTGGAAAAGCGGAGCACCAACACCTGCATCCAGAGTAAGCTCGACTGGTTCCCCACCGCCTGTCTGCCAGGGGACTTGTCTCCAGAGAATCTGGATGCAACTGTCAGGCAAGCGCTTGCAGAGAAAGAGGAGAAATTGCAGGCAAAACAATCCGCCGAAGAGATTGTTGAATTCGAGGAAGTGGTAACAGACAACAATAACTCATCAAATGGGGAAGAAACAAATGAAGTTGGCTTTGATCTTAATACCAAGGTATTGACCGTGCTTTATCATGCGATCTGCCTGTTCTTGAATTTTCCCAAGGAGCATATCCGGAGCAAACTGGAACAGCACAAGCATAATGCCTCTAAGGCCGCGATGAAATTTGTTATAGAAAAAGGCTTGAAAACCGTCCATTCCGCGGAAATACTGGATCACATGACCGCTGAAGACCGCGACCAAGCCGTTGCGGTTTATATTAAAAAATATAGCGAGCGGATCCGTCGCATCCGGGAATCTATCTTTTTCGAGACCCTGTTGATGGATGCCCAGGCTTTGGCGATGAAGGCATATCTGCAAAAGGAAGGCCTTGAAGGCAAGACCCGCCTGGTTATGGAAAAAACCCGCCTGGCTGCTGAAATCACCGAAGAACTCAAGGAAACCTATAGCAGCTTGCAGGAAGAGGGGCTCAGTGACCATGAATTCCTCTCCCTCTACAACCGTGATTACAACAAGAGCCTGAAATTCCGGCTAACCAACTTCATGGCGCAGAGCGTGGGGATTGTCCCACAACCTACGGTAAGTGTTTAGAGGCACAGCCAACCCGATCTCTTCATAACGCAGCACCCCGGAAAAACTTATCCCGCTTTCCTGCCTTGACCTGTTTTGAGCATATCATTAATATTACGCAATGATTTCAGGACCATCATCTTCCCAGGCAAAGCCGGACGCGCCCCCTGAAGCTGTTATCCAACCGCAGGGTAGCGGCCTGTGGGCCGAGTTTTCTGAGCTCTGGCGCTACCGGGAACTCTTCTGGACCCTGATGGCGAGGTCGATCCTGGTACGATACAAGCAGACCCTGGTCGGCGTCCTCTGGGCGTTGATCCGCCCGCTCTTTACCATGATTATCTTTACCCTGCTCTTCGGCCAACTGGCCAAGTTCGGGGAAGACCCTGCCGCCGGGGAGGTGCCTTATTTTCTCCTGGTCTTTGCGGGAGTTCTGCCCTGGCAGCTTTTCTCCACCAGCTTGACCGGCAGCGCTGGTTCGGTGGTCGCCAATGCCGGAATGGTCTCCAAGATTTACTTCCCGCGCACCATCCTGCCTGCCTCAGCCTGCCTGACCACGCTCCTGGATTTCCTGATAGCGTTTGCGCTCTTCATAATCCTGATGCTAGGATTCGGCTTTATGCCTTCCTGGAGGCTGGTCTTTCTCCCCGGCTTCCTCGGGATTGCCTTGCTGGCGGCGATGGGCGCGGGCTTCTGGCTCTCCGCGCTGAATGTCCATTACCGGGACATCCGCCATATTTTGCCCTTCATGATTCAGATGATGATTTATATCTCCCCGGTGGGCTACCTTTCCTCCAAGGTTTATGGTTCAACGCTACCGGGTTATTTGAAGACCCTCTTCATCCTCAACCCGATGGTGGCGGTGATTGACGGCTTCCGCTGGAGCCTCTTGGGAGTACCGGGGGCGCTTGACCCGATTGCGTTTGCGGTCTCGGCCGGGATGGTGTTGTTAATCTTTATTAGCGGCTATCTCTTCTTCCGGAAGATGATGGATACCTTCGCGGATGTGATCTGATTTCTGCTGGGCAGAAAGGCAGTAAACCCATGAGCCACCCTGTGATTGAAGCCCACAACCTTGGCAAGCGTTATCGTATCCGCCATCAAAGCTCAACCCATGACCGGAAACTGCGCCATGCGGTAACTCGCTTGTTTGCGCAGCCGTGGAAAATCTTTGCCGCGGCCCAGGCCGGTAAGGCGGAAGATTTCTGGGCCTTGCGCGAGGTTTCCTTGACTGTCAACGAGGGGGCGGTGCTGGGGATTGTCGGCCGAAATGGTGCCGGCAAGACTACTCTCTTGAAACTCCTCAGCCGGATCACCCGGCCGACGGAAGGGCGCGCCCTCCTGTGGGGACGCGTGGCCAGCCTGCTGGAGGTCGGCACCGGCTTTCATCCTGAACTGACCGGGCGCGAAAATATTTTTCTCAACGGCTCCATCCTTGGCATGACCCGCGCGGAGGTGCGCAAAAAGTTCGACGCGATCGTGGACTTCGCCGGGGTGGAGAATTTTATCGATACCCCGGTCAAGCGGTATTCCAGTGGGATGTATGTCCGCCTCGCTTTTGCGGTCGCGGCGCACTTGGAGCCGGAGATCCTCCTGGTCGACGAAGTCCTGGCCGTCGGTGACCTGGGCTTCCAGCGCAAATGCCTCGGCAAGATGGACGAGGTGGCCAAAGGCGGGCGCACGGTGCTCTTTGTCAGCCATAACATGGCCTCCCTGCGGAGCCTCTGCCAGGAAGGTATCCTGTTGAATGATGGTCAGTTAGTCTACAGCGGCTCCATGGAATCAACCATTGAGAACTATACCAATCTATACGCCGCCGAGGCGGTTGGCCATACCTACCAGCAGCAACCTGCGGAAAATCCTGAAACCAAGGCGGAACTGCTTGCAGCCAGCATCTGCAATGCTGCTGGCGAACCCGCGGCGACGGTTAATCTTACCAGACCTTTTTCCGTAGCCATGACCTATCGGTTGAACACTGCGGCCTCGCACCTGATTGCGGTGGTTGAGATCTGCGATACTGTCGGAACCGTGGTGATCTCCACCACCGATATCGATGCCAGCGACTTGCATGGCAAGGCCCGCCCGGCAGGAATCTATCGGGAAAAAGCCTTCATCCCGCCGCTGCTGTTAATGCCGGGAGCATACAGCATCAATGCGTATGTAATCATTCCGAAGCGGGAGCGGCTGGTTGAACAGAAACAACTGTTGCGTTTCGAGATCGTGGACCATGATTCCCATCTCTCCCAGATCACCGGGGTCAGCCGTCCCGGTTACATCTCCACCCCCCTGCAATGGGAGGTGAATTATGCCAAATCCTGAACCGTTGCAGATCTTTTTGCATATCCCGAAGGCCGCGGGCAGTACCCTGCAGGCAATTATTTATAATAACTTCCGGCCGGAAGAAATTTACTGGATTGATCCAAACCGCATTGATGAGTCCCTGGCGGAGTTCGCGGATTTAAGTGAAGAAGCCCAAGGACGCATCCGCCTTCTGGGTGGGCATATGGGTTTTGGGGTTCATCAATTGGCAAAGCGCCCCTGCAAATATTTTACGATGCTGCGTGAGCCTGTGGCTCGGATTATTTCCATGTATCACTACATTCGCACTGACCCCCAGCATTTTCTTTATCACGAAGTCAATGCCATGGCCTTACAAGATTTTGTCAAAACAGGTGTCTCCGCTCAGTTCGCTAATGGACAAACCCGTCTCTTAGACCAAAGTCTTTGCGGAAAATCGATTGGTTCTCTCGAACGAGCAGATTATAAAGAATGCACCTCTGCTTCTCTGGCAAGGGCAAAAGCGAATCTTCGCGATCATTTTACGGTCATAGGAATCTCGGAAAATTTCAATGCTTCCTTGCTATTATTGAAGCAAACCTTCGGCTGGAACCGGATTTCTTACTCTAAAATAAATGTTAACCGCAAGCGTCCCGCAATTTTCAATATTAATATTGAAACCCTAACTGCGATTGCGGAAGCCAATAAATTTGACACAGAACTCTACCTTTATGGCAAAGAGTTGTTGCGCGAGAAGATTACCGGCGAAGGCACAAAATTTTTCTTCAAGATGATGTTATTTAAAATGATGCAAATCTGCAGATAGTTTTTGATTGTATCCACAGTGTTTAGATTGCATAATTGTTCATTTCGACAGCTATTTGCCAATTAAGGATTTATCCATGAGACTTTTCCAAAAGATTCTCAGCGCTCTAACCAAACTCTTCCCGGGGGGCAAATTCAGACCCATCTACCCGATAAAATTGCCGCCTAAGAGCAAAGAGACCGCGCAGGTCGGCACCAGTGCCTTTGACTATGATTCTTATTTGAAAATCAATTCCGCTCGCCTCGAACATTTGGATGCCCTGGGGCTGCCTTTGGAGAATAGAACTGTTTTAGATATTGGTTGCGGAGTGGGAGATCTCTCGGATTTTTTTGTAGAAAAAAGGTGTACCGTAACCTGTGTTGATGGCCGGGAAGAAAATATTGCCAGGCTGCGCAAGCGCTGTCCTGAACGCAGAACCGCGGTGATGAATGTTGAAAATGGAGATCTTAAATCTTTGGGAACTTTTGATATAGTCTTATGTTATGGCTTGTTATACCACCTCGAAAATCCCCTTGCCGCGATGCGTAATCTGGCGGGGGTATGCAATGAAATCTTGCTACTGGAAACCATTATTGCTGACCACGAAGAGCCCATAATCAGAATGGAATATGAACCGCCGGCATTCAGCCAGGCTCTGCATGGTCTTGCCTGCCGGCCAAGTCCCAGTTTCATTGTTATGGCGTTGCTGCATTTTGGCTTTAAATATATTTATGCCCCCATCGTTCCGCCTCAGCACCCACAGTTCAAGTTTGCCTGGAAAAATAATCTCGCCAACGTTCAGAATGGTGAAAATATGCGATGTATATTTATTGTTAGTACAAAAGCTATTAATAATCCTGCCCTCTCGCTGCTGGCTCAGGCTGATACTTGAAATTTTTGATACTGATCCTTTTTGTTGCCAAACCTGAGGGTCTGATGAGATGGTTGACTAAGTGCCGGCATGGAACAAAAAAAGGCTGCAAAGACAGGAGCCAGAGGTTTTTTTCGTCAGCCTGGACTGGCGCCTGAATATTGATGGCTATCCCGATGAGGCGCGGCCGTGCCCTGAGCGAAACCGGGGTTGAGCGTTATTATGCCCTCGGCCTCTTCGCCTTGCAAGCTGAAGGTTGATTGCAGATGACTTCGCCATCGCGACTCCCGCTTATCAGTATTATCACTCCATCGTACAACCAGGGCAATTATATCGAAACCACAATCCGCTCGGTCCTGGAGCAGGATTATCCCCGGATTGAATATATTATTATTGATGGTGGTTCGACCGATGGCTCGGTGGAGATTATAAAAAAATATGCTGATCGCCTCGCTTACTGGGTAAGCGAACCCGACTCCGGGCAGGCGCACGCCATTAACAAGGGCATCAAGCGGGCGACCGGCGAGATCATCGCCTATCTCAATACCGATGACTGCTACCTCCCCGGAGCCTTGCGCCGGGTGGCGGAAACCTTGGCGGATTCATTTCATGATACTCACGCGCCGCAGTGGCTCGCGGGCGAGGTGGAGACCGTTTACACCGACGGCACCACGGCGAAGGTCTCCGCGCCGGTACCTCCACCCACAAAAAACTGGTGGACAGTCGCGCAACCTTGGGGGGTTCACCAAGTCGGCTGTTTCTGGCGGCGGGGATTATTTGATAATCTGGGATTATTCCGCGAAGAGATGCATTACGCCTTCGATACCGAGTTGATGATCCGCCTGGTCCTGAATGGCTACCGCCCGGCCCTGGCCAAGCAGCGCTTCGGCAAGGCCCTGCTCCATCCCCAGTCCAAGAGTTTCCATAATGCCCAGGCCTTCTGGAACGAGATCTTTCTCTATGAACCCATCTTCGCGCCCCTCCTCTCTCCGGCGGAGCGACGCCAGGTCCGCGCCCGCTTTGCGGAGAGGGCCTTTGCCTTTGCCCAAGAGAGCGGCGCAGCCATGGAGATAGCAAAATCTTTTGCACGTTTCCTGGCGTTGGATCCGAAAGGAGCAATCCGCCGGGCCAAGCAATCGGCAAAACTCGCTGGCCGCCGTTGGCGGCAATGGCAGCTGCGGCGACGAATGCTGCAGGTAAAGCCGCTCAACGTAGTCCTCGGAGCCGGCAGGGTTGCTTATCAAAACTGGTTTGCTACCGACTTAGAAATCCTTGATATTACCAATGCCCAAGATTGGCAGCGGCTCTTTATTCCCGGGAGTATTGACCGGATCCTCTCAGAGCATGTGCTGGAGCACCTGTCCTTAGAGAACTGCGCCGTCGTCTTGTCCGAAGCCTTTCGCTATCTGCGCCGTGGCGGCCTCCTGCGCGTGGCCGTGCCGGACGGCTACCGCACCGATTCCGCGTATGTTGCGGAAGTCACTCCGCCGAAGGATGGCCATCAGATTTTATTTAACCTGGATACACTCTCCGCCCTCCTGACCGACGCCGGCTTTATAGTGGAGCCGCTGGAATATTTTGATCGCGAAGGCGAATTCCATGCCCAAGCTTGGGAGGATGCTGAGGGTGTGGTGCGCCGAAGCCTGCGGCATGACCGGCAGGAAGATTTCAAGCGCGGAAAGTTATACTTCACCAGTTTGATTGTGGATGCGAGAAAACCCTGAATGGTGGGTCACTCCTTTCTGGCGAAGACCAGGGTCTTATAGGTTCGAATTTCTTCTCGCCTGCCTTTGACCAACCTCTTGAGGGCCTGCTTGAATCGCCGGGTAAAGGGGATGGCCTCGGGATAGATCTTACTCTCCCAAATCACGGCGTACCCGTTAGCCTTGAATTCCGCCAGCAGCAGTTTTCTGGAGTACCAGGTGCGGGGAGTACGGATATTATATTGCGACCCAATCGTATGGCAGTGCTCCGGCGCGGTGGTCAGGGGGGCGCGGTGGAGAATGATATACTTGCGCGCCAGGCGGCAGGCCTCGGAGATTGCTTCCCGGTACCGGGGAATATGTTCTAGCACCCCGGAGAGCAGGACCACATCAAAACTTCTGTCCGGGTGGGCGAGGTTGGTCAAGTCCTGCACCAGGTAAGGAATCTTGGGATAATTGGCGCGGGCGGTGCGGGCCATCGCCTCGGAATAGTCGCTGCCCTGGTAAGTAATGGCGCGCGGGTCAAGGGTGTGGATCACCTCGGAGTAATACCCGGAGGCCGCGGCCCCATCGAAGAGAGAAAAGTTCACCGGCGGGATCGCCCGCAAGGCTTTGCCAAGCACCGCGAAGACCGGGTCGACAATGCCCTTGCGTAGGTTCTCCAGTTGCAGCTCAACCACCCGGCATTGCAGTAGCGGAATGTTGGCGTCCTGCCAGTTATTGCTGAGGGAATTGAGTTCTTCCTCGGCAGCCCGGGTTTCGCCCAGCTTCAATTGTTGCGCTTCTTCATAAACCGCGTTTATGGTTTTGCTCGTTTCGGGCATAAAAATTCCTGGAGAGAATTCGCAAAGGTATTTGGTTGCGAGTAATATCATCCTCGCAAAATCACTTTATTGAGCCGGGTAGTCCGGGTCAATGCTTTTTCATCACAATCCGCACTTGCTGGCGGCACCTAAGATTGGGAAAAGCCATTGCCCCTTGCGGTTATGATTGTATGATATCAGAGGTGCGCGCGTTAAGGTTTAGATAGTAATGCCTTGGATGGGAGCAGGCGAATGTGCGGAATCGCCGGACTGGTAACGCTAGGCAAACAGCAGCCTGAGGCCGGGAGGCTGGAAAAAATGCTGGCCGCGCTGGCGCATCGCGGGCCGGACGAGGAAGGCGTCTTTAAGAATCCTCATCTCCAGATGGGCATGCGCCGCCTGAGCGTGATCGATCCCATGGGCGGCAACCAGCCGCTCTATAATGAAGACCGCTCCCTGGCATTGATCGCTAATGGCGAGATTTATAATTTCGTGGAGCTGCGCGCTGAACTCCAATCCCAGGGCCATGCCTTCGCTACCGGCAGCGACTGCGAAACCATTCTCCACCTTTATGAAGAGCATGGCCTGCGCTGCGTGGATTATCTGCGCGGCATGTTTGCCTTTGCCCTCTGGGACAACCGCGAGAACCGCTTGTTGTTGGCGCGAGATCGCATTGGCGAGAAGCCGCTCTACCTTTATGAAAGTGATGGCGAACTGCTCTTCGCTTCGGAGCTGAAGGCCCTGCTGGCCTCTGGGCGGATTTCTAAAAAGCTGGCTCCCGAGGCCTTGGAGCTCTACCTGCATTACCAGTATGTGCCCCAACCGTTGACCTTGCTCCAAGAGGTCTGCAAGCTCCCCCCAGCGCATCTTTTAATCTTGGAGCCAGAGTCTGGCCGCCGGGAACTCAGGCAGTACTGGAGCATGACGGAGATTCCAGCGGTTACAGGCGATCCCACCCCCGCCATCCGGAGTGAACTCCAGGAGATTGGCAGGCTGATTATCCGCTCCGACGTGCCGATTGGCATTGCCTTGAGCGGGGGGATTGATTCCAGTCTGGTCGCCGCGCTGGCCGTCAGGGAATGTCCCCAGGAGCTGCAGGCCTTCTGCGTGGGTTATCCCGGCCGGCCGGAATATGATGAACGCAGCCAGGCGCATGCCTTTGCGGAAAAGTTGCACCTCCCCTTCCATGAACTGGAATTGAGGCAAGAGGAGATTATTGACGGCTTCCCCGGCTTTGTCGCCCGGCTGGATGAGCCGATTGCGGACATTGCTGCCTTTGGCCACTACGCGGTTATGCGCGCGGCCAGGGATAATGGCGTCAAGGTAATGCTCTGCGGCCTTGGCGGGGATGAACTCTTCTGGGGTTATCCGTGGGTCGTGGAAGGCATGCGCCTCACCGAACGCAAGCTCGATCTCTTAATGCAGAATAAAGTCCCCTGGTGGGCAACTTCGTCAGCGCTGGCAGCCTTAAGTAATTCCTCAATCCTGCAAAGACTGTGCAAAAGCGAGCGTCTGCCAAAATTATTCCGCAACAAACTGGAGAAGCTGGCGGAGTGGGCCGCGCTGGGGTTGGACTACCCCGGCGAAGCTGTTTTTTATAACCGCCACTCCCCTTTCAACTCGGTCTGGCAGCAACGCCGGGAGCTCTATCACCCGGAATTCCTTGCTGCCCTGCCCGCGCGCGGGCCGCAAGCCTTTTACCAAATGCCGGAGACGACGCTGGAGGAATTGCCGGGGGAGATCTGCCAGATGCTCTTCGCTACCTGGTTGAGCGGCAACTGCCTGCCGATCAGCGACCGCCTGAGTATGGCGGCCTCGGTGGAAGGTCGCCTGCCCTTGCTGGATTACCGCTTGATCGAGCTGGTCATGGGCCTGCGCAAGGCTGGCTCGGACCATGGCCTTGAACCCAAGGCGTGGCTTAAGGCGGCGGCTCGGGAAGTGCTCCCTGCGGAACTCCTGACCCGGCCCAAGCGCGGTTTCCAGCCGCCCTCAATGGAATGGATTGCGGCGCTGCTGAAAACTTACGGCGACCGCCTGTTGGACGGGCAGGTATTAGGGATGCAATTCTTGCGAAAAAAATATATACTTGGACTCTTGGAAGAATTTCGTCGTAGCGGGCGGCATGCCCTCCTGTTGTACAAGCTCTTGCTGCTGGAGATGTGGGTGCGGGAAGTTTTAGCTGGCGACGTAAACTGAATCGGGGGCAAGAATGAAACGACGTCTCCTCAACGGCATGGCAAAGATTTTAGGCAAAGCGCGGTTGCTCCGCCTGGTTGAAGCCGGGAACCATCTCCTGCGCGGCCTGGTCTCCTGGACCCATTCCCTGCAAGGTGAGATCGCCTACGGCGTGCAGCCCTCGATAGAATGGTTTGACCATAATATAGATCTTCATAGCCAATGGCACCGCACCCGCGGCCCGCAATGGATCGAGCGGGGCTGTTTCAACCTGCTGGCGATTAAACCGGGCGCCAGGGTGCTGGAACTCTGCTGCGGGGATGGCTTCAATAGCTATCATTTCTATTCCTTGCGCGCGGGTTCTATCCTGGCGGTGGATGCCGATCCCGAGGCGCTGACCCATGCCCGGCGACGCCATGCTGTCAGCAATATTGAACACCGCCACTGCGACATCACGGCCGGGTTACCTGAAGGCAAATTTGACAATATTATCTGGGATGCCGCGATTGAGCATTTCTCAGAGAAAGAAATCCAGAAGATTATGCCGGAGATTCACGCGCGCCTTGACGAGAGCGGAATCTTCAGCGGCTATACCATTGTCCGCCGGAAGGATGGGAATAAAAGCCTGGGCAAGCACCAATATGAATTCCTTTCCAAGGAAGATTTGCTGCGGTTCTTTACGCCGCATTTCCGCAACGCGCGCGTCTTTGAAACTATCTATCCCGGCCGCCATAACCTCTACTTCTGGGCCTCGGACGGGATGCTGCCCTTTGATGAAAACTGGCCGGAACAAGCTATCGCTGAACTGGTGTCCCAGGCAATCGGAGAAGATATTAATTCATGAAACCGCTTTTGGACAATTGGCGCTCGCGCTTGCACTGGCAGTTATTGCAGCATTACCACCAGCGCATCCGGCGGCGCGTCTTTCAGTTTAAAGCGGATTGTATCCTTCCAACCACTCGTTTCGGCTCCCCTTACGGTGGTTGGGTACTCATCCCTGAAGCCCTTGCGCTGGACAGCATTATCTATTCCTTTGGAATTGGAGAAGACATCAGTTTCGACCGGGAACTGCTAGAAGCCTGCGGCGGGCAAATCCACGGCTTCGATCCCACCCCGAAGGCGATCGCCTGGCTCAAGCAACAGACCCTGCCGCAAAATTATTTCTCCCACTTCTACGGGCTTGCGGAGTTTGATGGCGAGGCAGTCTTCATGCCGCCGGCGGAAGCGGAGTATACTTCTTATGCTATGACCTTCCCCGCTCAGGTGAACCAGGGCAAGGCCGCGACGGAGGTTGTCACCGCTCCGGTCAAGCGGCTCGTAACCATCATGAAGGTGCTGGGGCATACGCGCATTGATCTCCTGAAGATGGATATTGAGGGCGCGGAGTACGCGGTCATTAATGACATCCTCCGCAGCGACCTCCGCCCGCGCCAATGGCTGATTGAATTCCACCATCGGGGGAGAACCAACCTCTACCAGACCTGGCTGGCGGTCCGTTCCCTGCGGCGATGCGGCTGGCAGTTATTTCACGTCTCCGACACTGGTTATGAATTTTCTTTTATTGATCGCCGCGCCCGCGGGAGAAGGCTGCCATGAGCCTCCCGCGTGTCAGCTTCGGGATTATTGTCCTCAATGGCGAGCCCTTCACCCGCTACTCTCTGCGCGCGCTCTATCCCTTTGCCCATGAAATTATTGTGGTCGAAGGCGCCTGCCGGGCCGCGGCCGGGTGCGCTACTGTTGACGGCCATTCCACCGACGCCACGAGGGAGGTACTCGCCCGCTTTCAGGCAGAAGAAGACCCGGAAAATAAGGTCAAGCTTATCACTGCCGAGGATATGGGACATCCCGACGGTTTCTGGCCGGGAGAAAAGGATGAGCAGAGCAGGGCCTACGCGCAGGCCGCCAGTGGCGACTGGCTCTGGCAGGTGGATATTGATGAATTCTACCAGCCCGGCGATCTGGAAAAGGTTTGCAAGTTGCTGGCGGACAATCCCGAACTCACCGGCGCGTCTTTTCCTACCCTGACCTTTTGGGGAGGCTTCGACGCGTGCGTGGACAGTTGGTACCTCCGGCGAGGGGGCCAGATTTTCCACCGCCTCTTCCGTTGGGGAGAAGGCTACATTTACGTCTCCCATCGCCCGCCGACGGTGCTGGATCCGCAAGGCCGGGACCTCCGCAACCTTAACTGGCTGGACGCCGACGCCATGTCCCGGCAGGGGATTTACCTGTACCATTATTCCCTCGTCTTTCCCAAGCAGGTCTGGGAGAAATGCCATTATTACAGCAACGCCGAGTGGACCAAGCGCGCCGGCGCCGAGGAGTGGTACCGGGATAATTTTCTCAACTTACAGGATCCTTACCACCTGCATAATGTCTATACCTTCCCCGGCTGGCTGGAACCGTTCAAGGGGTCACATCCGCCGGCAATCTCCTCCTTGCGGCAGGATCTGGCGAGCGGGGAATTAGAGGTTGAGTTGCGCCCCGCAGAGGATATAAAGAAGTTACTGGCTTCGCCTCTTTACCGGATGGGTTGTGGCGGCCTGCGGGTTTTAAATTCTATTGCCTATGGTTGGCAGCGGCTGCGCCACCGCCTGCGCTTGGGACGGTGGCGAATGCGAAAATTTTTTGCCGGGAAGTAAGCCATGCGTATTGTGCTTCTTTCAGACTTTGAGACCACCGGCGGGGCTG
>JAFGNG010000163.1 GCA_016927125.1 Planctomycetota bacterium
CAGCGCCAGCGCCAGACATGAGGCTGCCCTTGCCCTGGCTGACTTTGTCCCTACCGGTGAAGCGGTGGATCTGCTTGGTAAGCTGGCGTTTTATCCTGATCGACTGGGCCGGCGAGCCCGCAATGCCCTGGTCAACAAGGCGGAAGTGGCCCTGATCAAAGGGGATTTCTATAAAATCGCTCCCATTCTGCGCCGGATAGCCGAGTATCCCTACCTGGATACCGGTGCCGCCGCCATGATTTTAGACATCAATACCTGGCCGGAAGTCGACCGGGATGGAACTGAAGATCACTTCGCCGCGGATTTACTGAGTGAAATCAGCCAGCTAATCCGCATGAACTACCCCCCCGACCTCTCCGGTAGCGAAGTAGAGCAGGAGCGCGAACTGGAACGGCTCCAGCCAAAGAGCCTCGCCATCGAAGCAGCCAAAACCTTTGTCAGCATGGTTGACCCATTCTGCGCTTACCTCGACGAGGAAGATCTCACCGATATGGAATCCATGCTCGAAGGGAAGTACGGCGGCATTGGGGCCTGGGTCGGGATGCGGTTTTTCAACGGGGAGCCCAAGTTTACCATCCTGGTACCGATGTACAACCAGCCTGCCCATCAGGCCGGACTCAAGGCGATGGACTGGGTAGAGAAGATTGATGATGTAGAAATCGAGGAGTTGAACCTCAAGGAGATTATTTCGAAGCTGAAGGGCATCCCCGGCACCAAGGTGCGCCTCCTGGTGCACCGGCGCGGCTGGCAGGAAGCCCGGGAAGTTACGGTCGAGCGGAAGAAGATCAGCGTCCCCAGCGTGCGTGCGCGCATGCTGCCGGAAAATATCGGTTATATCAGGATCGAACATTTCGGGGATGAAAACAGTACCCCGGAAGAACTCTCCGCAAAGTTGCGGGAGTTGGAAGCGCAAGGGATGCGGGGGCTCGTGCTGGATCTCTCCAATAATCCCGGCGGCCTGCTTCTCACGGCGGTGAACGTGGCGGACATGTTCTTGCCCAAGAATAAGCTCGTGGTTTACAGCCAGGGCAAACCGGACAGCGGGCTGCTGATCCACGAACGCCGGGATTACAAGTCCAGGACGAATCCTCATCCGGATTATCCCATGGTTATCCTGATCAACCGCGGTTCGGCTTCGGCTTCGGAGATTGTTGCCGGCGCCCTGCGGGATCACAAGCGCGCCGTGCTGGTTGGGCAGAGAACTTTTGGCAAGGGCTCCGTGCAAAGCCTTTTTAATTTGAATACGCCGGGACCTGATTCAAAACTTAAACTGACCATTGCCAAGTACTACCTCCCTAATGGCGACTGCATCCATAACAAGGGGATTGAGCCGGATATCAAGATTGAGCCGGAAATTATCGAGGCAGAAAACTGGAAGGCGATCAATAAGGTGCGCGATGGCTTGCAAGTCTTTGACTATGTCCGCCGCGAATTTCCCCTGCATGAAGAAAAATTCCGGGAACTGCTGGAGTTTGACCATGAAGACCTGGCCCTTTACCCGGCCAGCGACGCCCTTGTCAAAGAACTGCAGGAAGCCGAGATCGAAATCGATCCCCAGGATCTTCGCAGGGAGATCCGCAAGGAACTGGTATCCTTGCTGGAGAGCGAACACGGCGAGGAGATCGTGATTGATCCCGAAGCCGGGCTTGCCCTGCAAAAGGCGCTGCTTGAGTTGAGAAAGAAACTGCCGCCGACAGAAGCAGATGCCCCACTCTATGTCTGGTCACAGCAGAAAATTGCAGAATACGATGAAAAGCATAAAGACAACGGCGTGGATGAAGACGAGGAAGGTGATTCCGAAGAAGAGCTGCAGGAATTACACAATGGCACGGAGTAGTGAGTCCAGGTCAGCGTATGCAGAAGTTTTATCGTATTTAGACAGCTTTACCAATTACGAGCGGATTACTGATTTCACCGCCGGGCCGGAAACCCTCGGCCTGGGGCGCTTCCGTGCCCTGCTGGAGCACCTGGACAATCCCCAGAAGAGCTTCCAAAGCATACATATCGCGGGAACCAAGGGCAAAGGCTCTACCACGATCATGGCCAGCGAGCTGCTGCGCGCCCGCGGCCTCAAGGTCGGGGTATATACCAGTCCTCACCTGGTTTCTGTCCGGGAACGGATCCTGATCGACAGCCAGCCGATCACCCCAGAAGACTTCTGCGAGGCCTTTGAACAGGTCAAACCAGCCTTGCAGAAACTGGCATCAGACGCCATCTGGAAGCCGATAACCTATTTTGAAACTTTGACCGCGATTGCTTTTGTAGCCTTTGAGCAACATTGCATTGAAGTGGCGGTTGCCGAAGTCGGGCTGGGAGGACGTTTTGACGCCACCAATGTGCTTACTCCAATTGTTACTGCCATTACTCCGGTCAGCCTGGACCATACCCGGCAGCTGGGCGATACTATTCCAGCAATCGCAGCAGAAAAGGGCGGGATTATTAAGGAAGGAATCCCCCTGATCCTCGGCCGACAGGTTCCCGAGGCGGAATCGGTACTGGCAGAGCTCGCCGCAGAGCGTAAGGCGCCGGTTTATGCCTATAACACCCCTGCCCTGACCGCGGAGATCAAGCCGGTCGATGAAACCAACCCGAGGTCACCGCAGGAATTGTCACTCACTACCTGGCGGGGTTTTTACAATGGCATCCGCTTGGCACTGCTCGGCGATCACCAGGCAGAAAACGCCGCTGTGGCTGCCGGGATTGTGGAGAAATACTATGAAGCCACGGAACAACCAGCTCTCAACAAAGCAGAGCTACAGAACGCCTGGAGCAAGCTCCGGATTCCTGGACGGATAGAGATCATCAGCCACAGTCCCTGGGTAATCCTGGACAGCGCGCATAATACCGCCAGCATCTGGGCGGCAGCGGAGACGATCCGCAAGAGGTTTATCTATGAAACTCTCGTCATTGTCTTCGCGGCGGCCAGGGATAAGGATATTCCGGGGATGTTGCAGATCCTCGCGCCCCTGGCAGATCACATAATTGTCACGGAGTCCGGGCATGAGCGCTGCGAATCAGCCGAAGTGATTTCAAAACTCATCGAGGAGAACTTTGCCACCAGAGTAACCCTACTTACGAATCCTGAATCTGCCTTTACTGCGGCCAAACAGGAAGCCGGGTCGGGAGGAATGGTTTACATTACCGGGAGCTTTTACCTGGCTGGCAGGATCAAGAAGTTCCTCCAGCCCGAATTGCAGGATTAAAAATCGGCTATTTCGGAAATTTGTCCAAAGATATTGGCGGCTTGCCGAAGAATCAAGTAGGCTATGAACGCGGCGACCAGGGCGTATACCAATCGGGGTACCCACCGGCTGATCTGGGCCATCATGAATTCAGCAGAACCCATGTAAGTTTCCGCCAGTTTGTCCAGCGACCGCGACAGAGTGCCGCTCTCCTCGCCGGTAATCCAGATCAGCTTGAACTTCTTGGGCAGGTTGTCGGGGAAGCCCCCATGCACGGTCCCGCCCTCAGCGACGCTCTTCGTGGCCCCCTCTAACCTCTTGGCCATGACCGCATTCCCGCAAGCGTTACTGGCGAGGCGGGTGCAGTCCAGGATGGGTGCCGCAGCATCATACATGGATTTAAAGACGGAGCAATACCGCGCCAGGGAAAGGTCGCGCAGGGCTCGTCCCAGGAGAGGCATCTTTAACAGAATAGTATCCATTACAATCCTGAGCGGACTGCGTCCGGTGCTCAACTGGTAGACCATTATAAGGGTAAAAACAAATAAATAGATTATTAGCAGCGGCGTGAGGGCATTGGCCAGGTACTGCCCCAGTGTGATATTTCCCAAAATAAACGGTGGGATATTAATAATAAAAAAAGCGGCATGGAGCAGCAGAGCCGGATAACCGAGGTTTGATATAAAAGCGGAGAAGATCCGGTTTTTGAACAAATACCAATTGGCCAGGGAGTGGAAAACCTCGGGGATTCGGCCGGAGCGCTCGCCGACTTCTACCAGGTTAATGTCAAGCTCGGGGAAGTGCTTCCGCTCGCGCCGCATAGCGCCGGAGATGGATTCGCCTCCTTCTACCGCCCCGGCAATATTATTGAAGACCTTTTCAAAACGGCGGCTTTCTTTAGCAACCAGTCGTAAGGACTTGACCAGGGGCACCCCCGCCTCAGTCATATTGGCTAAATTGGAATAGATATCACTGCGGCTGATAGCCATGCTTTGCCACTTCTAAAATTTAAACCCAACCCGACAGTTATGGATTTAATCCTATCTCACTTGCGAGATTTAAGCCCAGTGTCGAAGCCTTCGATATTGTCCGCATACAGCAGCAGATTGCAGAACATTTCAATGTTGGTCAGAGATTTGCCGTCATCCGGGGTGACAAAGGTGATGGCCTTGCCCGGGGCGTCCATGCGGGCGGAACGCCCGGTGCGGTGCAAATAATCATCAGGGTTTTCGGGGATATCATAATTAATGACATGGGAAACGCCGGGTACGTCAATACCCCGCCCCATCAGGTCGGTGGCGACCAGGAGCTTGACCTTTTTATCCCGGAACTGCTGCAAGGCCTGCTCCCGCTTGCGTTGGGGCATGTCTCCATGGATGCGACGGGCCGGCAGACCCTTCTTTTCCAGAATCCGGCCGACCTTGTCAGCATCGCGCTTGGTGCGGGTGAAGATCAAGGCGAGCTCCGGGTCCTCACGTTCAAGCACCGCGAGCAGCAGAGGGGTCTTTCGGAGCTTGCTGACGGAAATGTAGTTTTGTTCCAGGGTCTGGACGCTGGGCTTGTCATCCACGGCGGAGACCCGGATGGGGTCGTCAGCAAAACGATCCGCGAAGCGCATAATGTCAGGCGGCAAGGTCGCGGAGAGGAACATGGTTTGGATGCGATTGGAGCATTTTTCCATAATAAAGCTGATATCCTTGCGGAAGCCCATGTCAAACATCCGGTCGACTTCATCAATTACCACAATGGAAAAGCGATGGAATGGGATATTCCCGCGCTTGTGCATATCAATTACGCGCCCGGGAGTGGCGACGATGATCTCCGGGTTGCTGCGAAGATTTTCAATCTGCCGCTTGATCGGCTGCCCGCCGTAAATCGCAGTAACCCCGGGGGGATGTTTGCCAGCGAGCTTTTTGCATTCCCGCGTAATCTGCTGGGTCAGTTCCCGCGTCGGCGCCAGGATCAGCGCATGGATAGTTTCACCGGAGAAGAAATGCTCAAAGATCGGCAGCAGGAAGGCAGCGGTCTTGCCGGTGCCGGTGCGCGCCCTGCCGATACAGTTTCGCCCCGTTAAAGCGGCGGGGATGAATTTCGCCTGGATCTCGGTGGGTGTCTGGAATTCGATCCGCCGGACCGCGCTCATCACGCGGGGGCTTAATCCAAGGGCAGCAAAGGCAGCAGGTTCGACTACATCTGGCTTGCTTTTCTCAGCAACTGGCGCTTTTTTACGATGTGTCATAATCCGCCTTGATGTTAAAAAATTGCCTGCAACAGCCTCATAGCTCGATGCTGGCAATGATTTCCTTAAAGGTTGCTTCGTAATCCGCAAAGCTCTCGGCCGGCGCCCAGCAGGTCAGCCGGTAGCTCCTGCCGGAACGGGGGACAATGTATTGCTGCGACCTGAGGACGGTCCCTTTAACCTCGCAGGTAAAGTCGAAAAAGAGGGCGGCGCCATCGAGGAAGGGAATAAGCTTGGCTTCTTTCTGCTGATACGCATCCATATTATTCTTGAACGAACGCTGCAGGGAGGCTAGTTCGCCTTCCGAGGCGCGATAGACCTGGTTCTCCGCCCGGCACTTGAAGGTGGCGGTCCCGAAGGTGAAGGAGCTTTCAGGAGTACGGACGCCATCAGGGGTGGTAAGATCAACCCCGCTCAAGGTTATCCGCCCGGTCCAGTTGGCGGGCTTGGTCATGGCAAAGCCCCAGTAGAAATTCGCCAGCCAGTCCCCGCGTGCGGCAACATAGGTTTTCTTGTTACCGGGAATCATAATATTCTTGTCTTTGACCATTTCCATAACGTGCAGGCCAAGCTTCTTGCTACGCATTGCCCAAGGCAGGGAATCGGAGAGATCGTTCTCGCCGGTTTCGTCACGGGCGGTAAGGATATACCCGGCAGGAAGGCCGACGCGGTTAACCGTGGTGTCAATCGGGATCCAGGCGCCGCCGACATTGACCTCCACCCAGTTATGGTAAATTGCGCCTTCAGGGCGTAACTGCAGGCCGAGGCAATGGCGGGTGGGGAAGCCCACCGAGCGGGCCAGACTGGCGAAAAGATCCGCGTGCTCGCTGCAATCCCCGCGCATGCTGGTCATGGTCTCCAGGGGGGTCTGGTTCATGCTGCCCTTGGCGTTCCACTTGATATTGACGTTGACCCAGCCGGCCAGGTAAGCCAGCGCCTGGAGGGCGTTGGTCTCGCC
>JAFGNG010000164.1 GCA_016927125.1 Planctomycetota bacterium
GAGGCTCTGCATACTACCCTTGGAAATCCCGGGATTGATCCGCAGGCAGAGGAGCGCGGGCAGGTTGAGCATCTTGATCGTGGCCAGCATCGAGGGGTCGTCCAAGTTCAAGAGCAACCCGCAGCCGCTGGCGTAGCGGAATTCATCCTCCGTAGTATAGTTACCGGTATACATTCCCCAACCGCCGAGTTGCTCCGTCACCCAGGCCTCGGCCATGCTCGAAGCATCCGCCCCGAAGCCCTCGGAGAAGATAATCTTGATAATATCCGGGTTGGTGTTGGCCTTGAGCGCGTAGAGCGGTGCAAACTCCGGGAAATACTTTTTGAAAGTATCGCGGAAGCGCGTGCAGTTGCTGCGAATCTTCTTCTCGTCATAGAGAAAGAAAGGCGTGGGAAATTTTTTCACCGCCTGCTTGAGTGCAGTCGTCGGCAGGTGCAAAACCTCGGGATTGCTGCGCCGGGGCATGGGAGTTCCTTTCAATTGCTATTTGTCATACACATCATCGGGGTTAAAGACCTTCTCACCAACTTCCTGGATGGTGCCGTCTTCTTGGATCAGCTTGTAGAAGCAGGAATAATAGCCCACATGGCAGGCGGCGCCATTCTGCTTGACCTTGATTACCAAAGTATCATTGTCGCAATCGGTGCGGATTTCCTTCACCTCCTGGGTATGGCCGGAAGACTCTCCCTTGGTCCAATACTGCTGGCGCGAGCGGCTCCAGAAGGAGGTCAGCTTCTTCTCCATGGTGTCCTTCAGGCTGCCGCGGTTCATGTACGCGACCATCAGGACCTCGTTGGTTTCGTGATCCACTACGACCGCGGGAATTAGCCCGTTGTCATCAAATTTCAAGGTTTCAATAAAGGGATAATCCATCTCAATTTCCTTATCGATAAAGGCCATGGCTGCGGGTTAATTTCCGAAGATGACAGCTTACACCACCCAGAGTGCCTGGACAAGAAAAAACTATGGGATTGCCCGCTTTCCTACAGAATAGGTCCCGGCGGGGGGCCGGGAGTAAGCTCGGTGACCGGAAGGGCGGAGTCGATTGCAAAGGGGCCGATCTGGGTGCGCCGCAGGGCAGTCATCACTGCGCCGCAGCCCAACGCCAGGCCCAGGCCGTCGATCAGCGTGCGCACGTAAAAGCCTTTAGAGACCGTCATCGCCAGCTCGATTTCTTCCCCTTCGTGGCGCAGGCATTCCAGGGAGTAGACCGTAACTGCGCGCGGCTCCCGTGCCACTGTCTTGCCTTCCCGGGCCAACTTGTAGAGCGGCTGGCCGTCTTTCTTCAGGGCGCTGTACATTGGCGGGGTTTGCAGGATCTGCCCACGGAAGCTGTCCAGGGCCCGTTCCAGCTCTTCCTTTGAGATTTTGGGAACCTCTGCCTCAGCAATAATTTTACCAGTTATATCCTGGGTGTCAGTGCGCTGCCCCAGGCGCAACGTGGTAATGTAGGTTTTGCTGAAGTCCTGCAACTCATCAAAGAGGCGGGTGGCATTGCCTGCCATGATCAGCAGGAGCCCCGTGGCGAGCGGGTCAAGCGTACCGCCATGGCCAACGCGCTTGAGGCGCAGGGACTTGCGCGCCTTCGCCACGATGTCATGGCTGGTGAGTTCGGCGGGTTTGTCAACCAGGTAGATGCCGGGGATCCGGTTAACCAGCGACAGTGGCGTAACCCGGAAGATTTTTTTCAATTCTGGAAACGGAATCAAGGGCTGATTGAGCGGCATCTTGGTCAGGGCTTTCTCTTTCTGGTTAATTACGGTTCGCCTTCATCGGGCTCCGCGATCTCAACAAAGGCAAGCAGGTTTTCCAGATGGGATTCGCTGAACTTGAGGGCGGCACCGAGATTTTTTACCGCCCCGATAAGGCTTTCAGCTTCCTTAGCTTTCTTATCCGATAGCTTTCCGGCCCGCATCTGCTGCAGGAGCGGGATAATATCTTTACGCAGAAGATACCAGTAATTATTTTCAATCTTACCGCCGTTCTCGAAGAAGAAGCCAACCTCGCGCGAAAATTCAATCAGCTTGGTGACTTCCTGGATGTTCGCAACCAGTGGAGAGGCGGTTATCCGCAGCATGTAATCCAACACCATCTCCGCTACCACGGGCGCAGCCAGGGTCAGGTTTACATGGAGGGCATAGGCGGCCGCCTCCGCCAGGATTTCCCGCGCTTTATCGGTAAGTTCTTTGTCCCAGCTGCCCTTCTGGGCCAGGCGTTCGCAGACATCCAGGAAGCGTTGGGAGAGCACCGACTGCGCCGCGACCTCCATCACCTGCGGCGGCTTAATCTTGTTTTCAGACAAGATGGTCAAGAGCGGGCGCAGGTTGTCATAAGTCTGCGAGAACGCGGCGTTGACCTCCTCCAGGCGTTCATTGAGCACATAAGTCAAGAGCTCCAGGCGCTGGCTCTGCGGCATGTCGCGGATGAGATACCCCTCTTTGCTCAAGCGCTGAGTAAGTTCCGCCAGCGACAGCTTGGACCAGGGCTTCAAAAAGGCTTTGGCTTCGGCCGCGCTGGCGCAAGCCTGCACCGCGCACGCAGTTTCACGGTCGGAGATATGTGCGGCAACAAAGGCATAGCAGGTCTTAATAAAGGTGCGCTGATCTTCAAGAACCAGGGAACCGCGAAAAGCCTGTACCCCGGCAACCGGCGAGCGATCAGTATCTTCAAAAGAGAGATTGTATTGGAAGGGCGGGCGCGCAAGTTCATACATTTCCATGATCGCGTAACAGGCAGCAATGACCTCGGGGGTATACCGGCAGGTCTCCACGCGCGCGCGGAAGAGATCCCCGCCGGAGCCGAGGGCGGGAACATTGGAGCGCGCCTTTTCAAGGTGGCTTATAAGTCGCGCTTTGAGATCCTCATCGGTAAAATTCCTGGCGTACTCCAGCATCCGCAAGGCATAACGCATGTTCTGCACCGGCTCCACCCCGCCGAGATCCGCGAAGAACCATCCGCAGGAAGTGTACATCAACATGGCGTTATGCTGCATTTCAAGCAAACACCAGAGTTTGTCTATTTCTGTTTCCGCGAGGCTGTCGTTGGTATGCTTTTGCAGAAAGCGCTGCCGGGATTCCGGCGAAGGCTCCAGGATGACTGAAATATAATCATTTCTAGCGTCCCAAGGGTCAACCAAGTAGAGGCTGCCTTCCTTTTCAAAAATCATGTCAACCGCGCTTCGGATATCGTCAAAAGCTTCGCGCAGGGGGGTGCGCCAATCCTGCCTATACCAGTCTTCGCCCCCGTCGCTGCAGCCACAGTGGCGGTACCAGCGGTCGACGCCGTGTGAACAGCTCCAGCTTGAACCCTCGCCCTTGCTGCCCTCCCAGAGCTCAACCTCCCACTCGGGGGGGAATTTTGCCAGGAAGTAGGAATAATTGGTGACAATGTCCTGGTGCTTGATGACAAAGTCCTCGAAGAAGAAGGCCAGGCACATCTCCCCGTAGGGTTCATGATGGCCATAGCTTTCGCCGTCGGTAGCGGCGGACACGAGCTGCGGCTTGTCCGGGTGGGAGTCAAACAGTTCTTCGAATTTTGCGCCCATCTTATCAGCGTTGCGCAGGAGTTTTTCAAAGGCGATGGCGTTGGAGATCGCCCCATCATAGAAAAAGACGTCCAGGTGGCGGTTATAGAGCTTGCGGTGGTGGCTGTCGCGTTCAAAAATCCGGTAGGGCATGCGGGTATCCAGCGGCACGGAGACGCATTCCTGCCAGTGGTGGCTGTTAAGGTGCCGCACCCGACTGGCCTGCTTCGGTGCCAGGATAATGTAGCGGATACCATGATCGATGAGGGCGCGGACAGTCTTATAATCCACCGCGCATTCCGAGAGCCACATGCCTTCTGGTTGGCGGCCGAAGCGGTGGACAAAGTCGGCAATCCCCCAGAGGATCTGCGTGTGCTTGTCCCGCTCCTGCGCCAGAGGCATGATCATATGGTTATAAACCTGCGAGACCGCATTGCCATGCCCTTCCAGGCGTTCGCAGCTCTTCTGGTCAGCCGCGACAATCCGCTTGGTGGTTCCGGGGTGATGCTTGGCCAGCCAACTGAAGAGGGTGGGTCCGATATTAAAAGACATGTTGAGGAAATTATTAGCGAGGCGGTCGATAGCCCGGTTCTGGTCATGGATGCGCGCCCGCGCCCCGGCAGCGTAACATTCGGAAAAGATGCGCTCGTTCCAGTTTGGGAACGGCTCCGCGCCCGCCTGCGGCTCGATTACTCCCAACCAGGGATTCTCGCGCGGCGGCTGGTAAAAATGCCCATGTACGCAGACATAGCGTTTGTTCTCACTCATGGCTCAATCCTTGAGGGACGAGTAAAATAAAATGGCAAGGGAACCCCTTCCCCTTGAAATCATGAGCTTAAATATCCATGGATACCAGGCGGTTGGCAAATGAAAAGTTGGTTTTAACAGCTATTCCGGGGAGGGCAGCAGAAGCTTTTCATACTGCATCATCGCACAGAGGGCATGCTGGACATAATCAATTCGCACCTCCCCGGGCTGAAGGTTGAGTTTCTGCAATTCCGGCTCCAGCGTAAGGGTTTGCGCCGCATAGGGAACCGCGCCGGCAAGGGGGCCGGTTTTCACCTGCATGCGGAGCAGGAAGCGCATCCCGCGTTCAATTGCCGCTTTAATTTCCTGCCGCAGGGCTTGCTCTGCAGGGGGAAGGAAGGCATCCGCCGCCAGCAGCCCCTCCAGGCGGGTAGCTGCCGGGCAGGTCCTGGCATCCAGGCCGAAGGAGCCATAGCGGATAGGGTCAGCAACGTCAATAAATTGCTCGCTGATAATGCCGGTGCAGACCTGCCGGGCGTGGGCGAGGAGTGTTTCCCGCGAAACCGGGGGGTTCTTCAGGCGATCATAATACAGCAGCAGCTTTTCCGTTGCCAATAGCGCCCAGTGGTCTGGTTCAACCTTCTCCCGGCCGTGGCGGAGACTAGCAAGGTAGGCCATCCCTTTCGCTGCGGCTTGGGGCCAACGGGGATCAGGATCAAGCTCAGACAAGAGCAGCAGCCCCAGCATGGCTTCTCCGGGATAATAGAGGCTGGTCCAGGAATCATCCCGGCCCTCAGCGGGAAAATACTTGGAATAAAAAGAGCCATCCGGCTTCTGCATGAAAAGAATGAATTCCGCCAGGCTGCGCAGTTCTTGTAACGATATTATTTCGGGATCAATCTGGTGCGCCGCGGTCAACGCGACCAGCGACAGGCCGGAGCCTCCAAGCTTGGCCTGCAACCGGCTTTTGGAGTTATGGTCTTTACCTATTATCTCAGGCATACTCCAGAGCGCGATCGCCTCCGGCGCCTCCTTGAAAGGGCCGGAGATAAACACTTTTAGATAAGCAGAGGATCTCGCCAGGGCCTTGCGGACCTCGGGTTGCGGCGAGCGTTCCTCCGCCTGGGCCAGAGCGTAGATCGCCCCCGCATGGCGGAGCATGTTATACTCCTTGCCATAGTCGCGCTCCTCTTCCAGGTGGCGCAGGTAAGTAAAGCGCCCGGAGGTGTTACAATTGTCCGTAAGATAGCGGGTGGCAAGCTCAATACCTTTCTGCAACTCCTGCGAGGAAATTTCATTAGAGGGGAGTTCCGAAGCGGCTCCAGCCACGCCTGCAAGGCAGGGGCCAACTATTACCAGCAGCGTAAGTACCAGCGGCTTGATCAAAAAAGTGCGGGAGGAAGCTCCGGCCCGCACTGAAATAATCTGGTTTGCGATGCCCACGGCCCGCGCCTCCGTTGGTTTGAGGAGGAAGTTATGGAACTTACTCTAAGAAAGGTCCACGATCTCGAATTCAACATCCCCGTTGGGGAGGCTGGCAATCACCACCTCGCCCACGCCATGCCCGACTACCGCCTGGCCCACCGGGCTGGTGGTCAGGATTTTGCCGGAGGCCAGGTCCTGCTCGCCCTGGCCGACCAGGGTGCGGGTCATTGTCTCGCCGTCGGAAACCCGCTTGATAGTGACCTTGCTGCCCAGGAAAGCCTTGTCCGAGGGTGCCTGCGAGGGGTCTATCACCACCGCCCGGGAGAGCTTGGTATGGATATCGCTCAAACGGGCGTTGAGCATGGCCAGTTCTTCGCGCGCGGCGTGGTAATCCGCGTTCTCACGCAGATCCCCGTGGGCGCGCGCGGCAGCGATCGCTGCTTTGATCGCGGGACGGCGGCTTTCCATCTCCGCGGCCTCGCGCTGCAGCTTGGCGTAACCCTCCTGGGTCATGGGGACATTGTTCGACACCGGTAACCTCCTGTTGGCTTTAAAACCTTCTCAATGATGTAATCGTTCTGCTTAGCCCAACAGTTTCCGGGCGCTGACAACCTCCACGCAGACCGAGAGCAGCTCGGTCGCCTGGCGGATTTCCTCCAGGGACGGCAGGGTGGGCGCGATCCGGATATTGCGGTCGTTCGGATCCTTGCCATAAGGGAAGGTTGCGCCCGCCTTGGTGAGCTTCACGCCCGCTTCGGCAGCAAGCTTGACAACTTCCTGCGCACAGCCGTCGAGGACATCAAAGCTGATAAAGTAGCCGCCCTTGGGGTTGCTCCAAGTGGCAATCCCCTTGCCGTCAAGATTCTTTTTCAGGATCTCCACCACCGCGTCAAACTTGGGCTTGATGATCTTCGCCTGTTTTTTCATGTGCTTTTCAATCCCGGCCAGGTCCTTGAAGAAGCGGACATGGCGCAGCATGTTAAGCTTGTCCGGGCCGATGGTTTGCATGGCCAATGAGGCCTTATAGGCGTCCAGGTTGGCCTTGGAGGCGGCCATGAAGCTGAGCCCCGCCCCGGCAAAACTGATCTTCGAGGTCGAACCGAAGAGATAAATGCGGTCGGGGTTGCCTGCCGCCTTACAGGCTTCGAAGATATTCTTCAACTGGTCGGGCTTCCTGCCTAACTGATGCGCGGAGTAGGCGTTATCACAGAAGATGCGGAAGTCACCCGCCGCCGCCGGCATGCTTGCCAGGCGATCCACCATGTCGTCAGTGTAGGTATGGCCGGTGGGGTTGGAGTACTTCGGTACGCACCAGATGCCCTTGACAGCAGGGTCGGAGCCGACCAGCTCTGCAACCTTGTCAATGTCGAGTCCCTTCGGGCCCATCTCCACAATTACCATTTCAATGCCAAAATATTCGCAGACGGAGAAATGGCGGTCATAGCCGGGCGAGGGGCAGAGGAACTTGACCTTTTCCTGGCTCCACGGGCCTTTGCCTCCGGGCACCCCGCGCATCATGGCAGCGCTCACCGTATTATACATGATGTTCAGGCTGGAATTGCCGCCAATAATGATGTCATCAGCCCCAACGCCGAGATATTCGGCAAAGAGGGCGCGCGCCTCCGGGATACCGTCCAGCCCGCCGTAGTTGCGGCAGTCCGTGCCGTTCTCGGATTTATAATCATCTTTTTTTAAACAGGTTAACATCCGGTTTGCCAGATCAAGCTGTTCCGGGCAGGGTTTGCCGCGGGTCATATCGAGAGACAGCTTCTTGCTCTTCCACTCGTTGTAGCGCTTTTGGGCGTCTTCGGCAAGGCGCTGCAATTCAGCCTTTTCCAGTGAATTCCATCCCGCCATTTTATTTCTCCCCATCAAATTGACCTAATCCCATGGAAAACCACGCCCCATCTCCCGGTAGCGTGGCCGACCCCGCCAACTCCCACTATGGCTGGCAGGCGAACACCCATACACTTACCAAATTCTTAAGTTTCGTCAAGTAAAAAGGGGAGGGATAGCCAAAAACCATAGTAAAATTGCATTTTAGCATTTTTTATTATAGATTAATAGATATAAAGATAAATCAATTTGGCAATTCCCTCCTTACGCCTCAAATAACCCTGTATTTACCCTGATATTTGTCGATATAGTTATATGGAGATATAGCTCCCGGTTTCCAGGTGTGGTTGGTTGGAAGGCTCATTAACCTGTTCATCCACAGATATCAACTCTGTAACTGAAGGAAAAATCATGAGTTATTACAAATATCTCGGCATTATTATTCTCGCTCTAATGATTCTGATTATCTCTGGCTGCGAGTGCATGGGCCCTCCTGAAGAGCAAAAAGAAGAAGGCAATATTGCGATCTACAAGCGCCAGCTTGAGGAAAAACTCCTCTCCCAGTATCGCGCGCGGCCGGATTTCGGCAATGATGTCAGCCGGGTGGAGCTGGAAGCAACCAAGGATATCCTCACCGACGAGACCGGGATGCATAAACGCGTGGAATGGGCGCAACTTGTGTATGATCGCTGGGGCCAGCGCATTCCAGAGCTCGAGCAGGAGTACTTTGTGATTGAATTCGGCCCGGAGCAGTACAAGGCCTATGGCGGGGAGCCCAGCGTCAAGGTCGGGGTGATGGCCAGGGGGGTCTATTCAGAGCACCAGCCGGTGCGCGCTGAACTCGTAGAGAGCACCCGTGTGGACAGCGGGATCAGGTATTGCCCTGCCTGCGGGGCTTCGGTTGACAAGCCCGGGATCTGCTCGGCTTGCCTCCGCAAGGCCAGCGGTAAGGAAATAGATGAAAATACTAAGCCTGAACCTGAACCGCAGGGCAACTGTACCGTCCCGGCAGAGGAGACTCCGGCGGCAAATATCATGCAAGAAGAAGAAAATCCTGACTTTTCGGATGAGGTTGAGCGCACTATTCAGAGCATTGCGAACTTTTCCAGCAGCGCAGCTCAGGAGGAGCCGGAGGAGCTGGAGTTTGCGGAGTTCCTCGCAGGCGATCCGTTTCAATAACACCCGAGAGGCCAAAACCACCCGGTAAGAAGTTACTAACATCCTACCTTTAGGTTTCTGCTGTAAATCCGCTTAAAATTGCACTGCCCCCTTGACAGCAAGTGCGAGATCGTTTACTTTCCGCCTGCAACAATACTTCAGTGATAGTTCCGGAACTGCCCGCACAAATGCTCTCATCTGAGCCGGCAATGGGGAACTGAAGATTCGTATTTAAGGTATTCAACCAGGATAATTGAAGGAGGCGCATAATGGCGCGTTCACGTAC
>JAFGNG010000165.1 GCA_016927125.1 Planctomycetota bacterium
ATCGAGGTGCACTCCCCGGCGGATGTCCCAGAGCCGGTGCGGATCCGGGAATTCCGCGAGCCGGTGGCGAAGCTGCAGATCATGGCGCCGCAGGAGTTCATCGGTGCAGTGATGACCCTCGCCACCGACCGCCGCGCTGAGTATAAGGGCATTGAATACCTGCACGGCGGCAAGCGGGCGCTCTTGACCTACGAGGTTGCGTTCTCGGAAATCATCTTTGATTTTTACGATAAGCTGAAAAGCGCCACCCGAGGCTACGGCACCATGGATTATGAGATTACCCACTACCGTCCCGCCAACCTGGTCAAGGTTGAGATCCTGGTCCACGGCGAGCCGGTCGATGCCTTGTCAATGATCCTACTGCGGGAAGAAGCGGAGCGGCGCGCCCGCCGGGTGCTGCTCAAGCTCCGCCGCGAGATCCCCCGCCACCTCTTCCAGGTGGCGCTGCAGGCTGCCATCGGCGGGAAGGTTATTGCCCGGGAGAATATCAGCGCCCTGGCGAAGAATGTCACAGCCAAGTGTTACGGCGGCGACATTACCCGCAAGCGCAAGCTCTTGGAGAAACAGAAGGAAGGGAAGAAGCGGATGAAGAGCATCGGCGCAGTTTCCGTCCCGCAAAAAGCCTTCCTCGTCATCCTGGGCCGGGACGAAGAGTAAAGGCTTGGGGTTTGCGGGAAAGAAAAGTTATTCAGTCATCCCTGCCACGATGGGCGAGACACTCCAGATATTTTCATACCCGTTGCGCAGGCTGTTGAAGTAGAGCCTGCCGACCTTGTTTTTCGGATCCGGATCCCTCGCCCAGACGGGGCTCCAGTCAGGCGCGCTGTGCGCGGTAATCTGGGTGAGATCTGTGCCGTCCACCTTGACGATCCAGATATCATCCGCGCGATAGATGCGGGATTCCCACTGCGCCATCGGGCTCTTGCGGACCGCCGCGAAGGCGATGTAGCGCCCGTCCGGACTCCAGCTCGGGTTGATCGCGGCCCACTTGTCATTGGCGATGATCTCCGTGGGGCTGTTGGCCAGCTCCACCGCGCCATCGGCGTTCATGGTGATCTTGATCATCCAGACGCTGAACCAGGGAATATCACGCTGGCGGTGTTTCTGGTAGAGGATGGTGTAGACGGTCTGGTCATCCATGGTTTCAATAATGGGATTGAACTCCGGGTAGATCCCTTCGGTAATGGCCGAGGGGGTTCGGGTTTTGATATCCATCACCCAGATCCGCCAGGCCGCGTCCATGGCGCTGTAGCGGGCAAAGGCGATGAGGCCAACGGCCTGCTCGGGATCAGCCGCCCAGTAGGCGTCGGGGCTCCAGCTCGGGTGGAGATCATCCTCGGTGCTACGGGTAAGCTGCTGCGGCCGGGTGCGCGCGGTGCGGTTGGTAGGGCTGATCAGAATATCCCAGTTACCGTAGCGATTGGAGCACCAAGCCAACTCCCTGCCGTTGGGAGAGAACTTCGGCATCATATCGTCGGCCGGGTCGGAGGTATGCAAAGTCACCGCTGAGCCCTTGACCGATTGCAGGCAGATGTCCGAGGTCTTTTTATAACGGGTACTGGCATAGGCCATCAGGGTGCCGGAGAAATCGATATCGACATCAAAATCACCGCCCGCCTCCGCGAAGGTCTGCTGCGCCAGGCCGTCAAAGCCCTTGCTGCTGATCATATTGCGGAGCTGGTCGGGGCGGTAAGCTCCCTGTTCAAACACTTCGGGATCATACTGGATGCCCATTTGCCGCTTCTCTCCCGGTTGCACCGGGTCGGACTCCAGGTGTTCGGGAACCCGCGCGGTTTGCCCTTGTTGTCGCGAAGGAGTTTTATCCAAGGGCTTGGTAAAGACATCGGTAACATTGTCCAGGCAACCACCACAGAGGAAAGAGCAGGCGAGAATGCCGGCAATCATGAGCCGATAATACAGTTTCATGCGATCTACCCCTTTGTCACTCATTGAGTTTAAAGTTTTATCACAAACCCCAAAACCTTCTTAGGGTTCGATTGAACAGGTGCTGCCGGTTTAACTCTGTAGCCTTGCTCCGGTGCGCTAAAGAACCATGCAGCAGGCAGTTACTGCCTATCAATATTATCGGCCACCCCGGGGGAGGACCTTCAACCTATTCCGAAAAGATCTGCCGGACTTTTCCAGTTTAAAATTGACTTCAAAGCCCCGGTTTGTATATAGATTAATAGGACAAGGATGAATCAAAGGCGGAAGGGAGTCTGCCTCATCTTCATGCCGGGAGAAGAGGGCATGAAAATGGATTTCCGGTACAAGCCAAACTCCCTGCCATATCCTTATGCCATCCCTGGACTTAAATAATGTTCGAATACGCCGGCATTAACCAGCGTAGGAAATTATCGGACATTACCCTCCGAATTCAGGGAGGAAGGCACAATGGCAATTAATGCTACTACCGGAGCCAGCCGCCCCGGGATTATCCCGCCGCAGGTGGTTCGGATCGCGTTCCATCCTGTCAATCGGAATAACGAGCATCCCCTGCAGCGTCGGCCGGAAGACCGCCCGATGTCCAGAAACAACATCCGCCCTCCGCGGCGGACGTTGCAGGGTGACCGGATTAATTTTGTCTTTTAACCGCAGGAGGCAAGGCCATGGCGATCAATCCGATCAGTCCCGAGGTGACCACACTGCAATATACCCCTCCGCCGGGGGCAGTGGATCGCAATGATCCGGCGGTCCGCGCCCGCGAAGCCCAGGATAAAAAAAAGGAAATGCAGGCACCTCCGGCCAAGGAAGATTTCATGGGCGCCAAGATCGATCTGATGGTGTGAGACAACATCACTCCGCCAGGGATGGCGGGCAAGTGCTTTAGCATCCAGGGAAGGATGCCTGATGAGGACAACGCTCTTTATCCAACCCCCGCTCTCCGCTGCCATCTACGCCCGGGACGGGGGAATTTTTGGCAACTCCCCACCCCGCACGGCGCGCGGAAGTTTCGCGCACGCCACAATGAACCTGCCGGGTCAGGAAACCACTCCGGAAGCAAGCCCGGCGGCACCCCCCGCTACCCGGAGCAATCCTTACTCTGTAATCACTCCCGACCAGCCAGTCCCAGCTGCCAATAAAACCCCAAGTGATTTTTTCTCCAGGGAAGCCGAAGCGCAGGCGCTGGATTATAGTGTCCCCTTCGGCGAGAGCGGCCTGGGGGAGATTGACAATGTCAACCACCATAACGCCTTACTCCGCCTCTTTGCTTTTGAAAGTCAGCATGCCGCGGCGCAGCGTTCGGAGATGACGGCGAGGGGAGAGGTCCCGGCGCAGGTGGATATCAGGATCAAAACCGCGGTCGATGAAGACGGGTTTCCCGTACCGGTAGGCGGAGTGACCGAAAGCCGCAGCGATGAGGATGGCGACGGCACGCATGAAATCATGATGCGCGAACTGGCCATGCTCAGCCAGACCCGGCGACTGATGATCTCCGGCGGCACCACCCTCTTCGGAATGGAGTCTCGGCCAATGCCTTCCAT
>JAFGNG010000166.1 GCA_016927125.1 Planctomycetota bacterium
CGTAAGGGCGCGACCTCTTCCGGGAAGGCTCCCTGATAACTCTGGGCGATCAATTCCTGGAGATCCTGCTCAGAGATGTCACCGATAAAACGGCGCATGATTTCATAAGCAAGTTCAATGTAACTTAATTCTCCCCAGTCTTCCATGCGGAGCCCGGCGTGGGGAATGGATTCCGGGATGAGGAGGCCGCCGTCATCGGCAAGCCCCATCATGACTGCATCTTGAAAGCAGACGGGCTCGATCCCGCCCCGGGTGCTGATGTATTGCATGCAAGCTATCCTCTCGCTGTCTTCCACGGAACTCTGCCGGCTGCTGCGCGGAAAGGTTCTAATAAAAAATGTTAATAAAACCGTTGAAACCTATGGTAAGCTGTTATGTAAAAAGAAAATTAAAGGTTCCGGAACAGCCAAGCGCATTGTACAGCAAGAGCCATTTCCCGCAAAGTTTTTTATTGGCATGGAGATATAAAATCATCAGGAAAACCCCCTCAAAACCCTTATTTCAGCATAATCCCCGGGGTGAAGTATTGCGATTGGGGGCAAGATAAGATATAAATCAACGAACAGGTTTTTTCCGGAAGAACCAAGGAAAGACTCGGATTAAGGGATAAAAACATGCGCACCGATGAAATTCGCAGCACCTATCTGGAGTTTTTTGCAGAACGCGGGCACCAGCTTCGCCCATCGGATTCGTTGGTACCGGGCAATGATCCCACGCTCCTCTTTACCGGCGCTGGCATGAACCAATTCAAGGACCAGTTCCTCGGGATCGGCACTGAAAACTTCAAGCGGGCAACCACCGCGCAGAAATGCATCCGCACCGGCGACATCATGAATGTCGGCGTAACCCCCAGCCACCACACCTTCTTCGAGATGATGGGAAACTTCTCCTTCGGCGATTATTTCAAAAGGGAAGCCATCGAATGGGCGTGGGAATTCATGACCGGGGTGCTGAAGGTGCCGGAGAAACTCTTGCAGGTCAGCGTCTACCATGAAGATGAAGAGGCCTTCGGGATCTGGAAGACAGTGATCGGCCTGCCGGAAAGCCGGATTATTCGCCTCGGGGAGCATGATAATTTCTGGCCGGCTGACGCCCCCACCCTTGGCCCCAACGGGCCTTGCGGTCCCTGCAGCGAGATCTTTTATGATCGCGGCGAGAAGTATGGCTGCGACTCGCCAGAGTGCGGCATTGAATGCGGTTGCCGCCGCCATGTCGAGGTCTGGAACCTGGTCTTTACCCAGTTTGACCGCCAGCCGGACGGCTCCCTGCCAATGCTGCCGCAGAATAATATTGATACCGGCATGGGCTTGGAGCGGATGGCCGCGGTGATGCAGGATGTCCCGACCAACATGGATATCGATATCTTCCAACCCCTGGTTCAAAAGGTCGCGGAGTTGAGCGGTAAAAGCTACGGCTCGAAGCCGGAGAGCGATATGCTGCTGAGGCGCATCGCTGATCACGCCCGGGCTGTGACTTTTTGTATTTCTGATGGAGTACTGCCGGCCAATACCCACCGCGGGTATGTGCTCAAGCGCTTGCTACGACGGGCTGTCCTTGACGGCCGGACCCTGGGGATCGGCGAGGCCTTCCTCCATACCCTGGTGCCGATGGTCGGCACAGTAATGGCAGCACAGTACCCCGAGGTTAAAGCGCGCGCGGAGAATATCGCTGACACGGTCCGCAACGAGGAAGACAAATTCCTTTCTACCCTGGCACGGGGGCTGACTATTATTGATACCGCTATCGCCAGGGCCAAGGAGACAGGGCACACCGCCATCGATGGCGAAACCGCCTTTGAACTGCATGATACCTACGGCTTCCCCTTCGAGTTGGCCGAGGAGGTGGTGGCGCGCGAAGGCCTGGGGCTGGACCGTGAGGGTTTTGACGAAGCCATGGAAGCGGCCCGCCAGAAGGCGCGCGAGGGCGCAAAGATGACCGGCGACATCTTTGCCAAGGGGCCGCTCGGAGAGGTTAAGAAACTTACCGGACCAACTTCTTTCACCGGTTACGAAGAATTAGCCGGTGGAGCCAAGGTGATTGCCATTGTGCGAGACACGGAGTTGGTGGAGGATACTAATGCCGGCGAGGAGGTTGAGATCATCCTTGACCAAAGCCCCTTCTATGCCGAATCCGGCGGACAGATCGGCGATATCGGCTCCCTCGCCGGGGCGGACAACCTAGTGGTGGAGATCGTCGACACCCAGAAGGCGGATGGTATTTTTATCCATATTGGCAGGATCTTGAGTGGTGCCCTCCGGCGCGGGGCAGAAGTGGCCTGCGAAGTAGATGCGGCTAGGCGTCGGCAGATTACTCGCAACCATACCTCCGCCCACCTCCTACACTGGGCGTTACGCAAGGTCCTGGGCGAGAAGGCGGAGCAGAAGGGCAGTTGGGTCGGCCCTGACCGGATGCGGTTTGACTTTCAGCATAACTCCGCCATGACCGCCACTGAGCTTCGCCGGGTGGAAGAGCTTGTTAATGAACAGGTCCTTGAGAACACAACTGTTACCAAGGAAGTCCTCTCCATCAAGGAAGCGCAGAAGCGTGGCGCCATTGCCCTCTTCGGTGAGAAGTACGGCGAGACCGTGCGCATGGTTTCCTGCGGGAGTTTTTCCAAGGAACTCTGCGGCGGTTGCCACGTTGACCGCACAGGTGACATTGGCTACTTCCGGATCCTTGCCGAGGAGGCGGTGGCCGCCGGGATCCGCAGGATCGAGTCCTGCACCGGGCTGGCCGCCCTGCATGTAGCGCATAATGAAAGCGAGATCCTCCAAGAATCCGCCCGAATCTTAAAACTTCCCGCGCCAGAGATGCCGAAACGCTTGCATGGTCTGCTTGAAGAAAATAGGGAGTTGCGCAAGAAGTTGACGGAGTATCGCCAGCAAAACCTAGCTGACAGGATCAGGGAAATGGCAGCCCGGCCGCAGGAGATCGATGATGTCCCCTACCTCGCGATTGATCTGGGCCAGGCCAGCGGCAAGGATCTGCGTAACGCTTCTGATACCCTGAAGGCGATCCTGAAGAGCGGGGTGGGCCTGTTGGGATGTACCGACGAAGGCAAGGTATCCCTGGTCTGCGTAGTTAGCAAAGATTTACAACAGGCAGGAATTAAGGCGGGCGAGGTGGTGGGGGAGGCAGCCGCCATCGTCGGCGGCAAGGGCGGGGGGCGGCCGGACATGGCCCAGGCCGGCGGGCGGGAGCCGGAGAAACTCCCCGAAGCGCTGCAGGCGTTGCCCGGCATTATCCAGAAATTAAAAAAGAATTGAAACCAGGGAAACAGAAACATCCAATAGGATTTATTATTGCCAATAGATTATTTCAACTGAGGATACGACATGAGCGAAGAAGAGCAGGAAGCTGCGACCGGTGAGACTCCAGAAACAGCGGCAGAAGCAAGCGCTCCTGAAACCATCCCCGCTTACAATCCCGAGGATGAACTGATCCCGATTGAAGACTTTTTAAAGGTTAAGCTGCGCGTCGCGGAGGTGCTGGAGGCCTCGGCGCATCCCAATGCTGACAAACTGATGGTTCTGAAGGTGCGCTTGGGCGAGCGGGTCAAGCAAATTTGCGCCGGTATCCGCGAGCATTATCAAGCCGAAGACCTGGTCGGTAAACGCATCGTAGTGGTGGATAACCTGAAGCCTGCCAAGTTGCGCGGAATTGAAAGCCAGGGGATGCTGCTGGCGGCGAGCGCCGGGGACGAGGTGGTGCTCCTCACAACCGACAAGCCGAACGTCCCCAGCGGTTCTGGGATTCGCTGAACCACCCCCATTACCTCTTGGACTGCTTATGGATAAAACCAACAAAATCCTGCTAAGGTTATTTCCATTCATCCGCTGGTACCCTTTGAAAAAAGGGGTGGTGGGAGCGGATTTGATTGCGGGGATAACTATTGCCCTGGTTCTGATTCCCCAGTCCATGGCCTATGCCCAGCTTGCCGGAATGCCACCGCATTACGGACTCTATGCCGCTTTCCTGCCAGTGATTATTGCTGCCATGTGGGGATCTTCACACCACCTTTCCACCGGCCCGGTAGCCCTGACCTCCCTGATGGTAGCGACAGTGATGGTGCCGTTCGCGCAGGCTGGGACCGAGGAATTCGTTTCCCTGGCAATCTTTCTCTCCCTGCTGGTCGGAGCTCTCCGTCTGTTGATGGGGCTCTTCCGCCTAGGTTACTTTCTCAACCTTATTTCTCACCCGGTGATTTCCGGCTTTACCAACGCAGCTGCTTTGATCATTGCGACTTCGCAGATTAATAAGCTGCTGGGCTTGGATTATACAATGAGCGATTTTTTCCTCCGGGATATTGCCGAGGTCTGCCGCCAGATCACTGCTACCCACCTGCCAACCTTGGCGGTTGCAACGGGTTCCATAGCGGTGATCCTGGGATGCAAAAGATTCTTTCCCCGGCTCCCTTCCGTACTGATGGCAGCCATCTTGGCGACCGGGGCGATATTTATTTTGGGAATCCAACTTGCCCCAGCCGCAGGCACAACTACGATAGAAGAAACCGCGGTACAGGTTTACGGAATCCAGGTGGTCGGTGAAATCCCGTCGGGATTGCCAAAATTAGCTATGCCGCACATGGACCTGGAGATGACCTGGTCTTTGTTGCCGGGCGCGTTTATGGTAATGCTGATTGGCTTCATGGAAATTTGCTCGATCACGCGGGCAATCTCTACCCACAGCCACCAGCGAGTGGATCTCAACCAAGAACTCATCGGCCAGGGAGTTTCAGCAATTGTCGGCAGCTTCGGGCAATGCTGCCCGACCAGCGGCTCTTTCTCACGTTCAGCCCTGAATTTTTTTACTGGCGGCAAGACCGGGATGTCTTCGGTATTTGCCGGATTATTTGTGCTGCTTACCCTGCTCTTCCTGACGCCCCTACTGTTTTACCTGCCCCAGGCAACCCTGGCGGCGATTATTATTATCGCGGTGTTAAAACTGGTGGATGTTTCCGCCATGGTGCGGGCGTGGAAGGTACATTGGCATGACGGCCTGGTAGCGTTCTTCACCTTTGCCGCGACGATCTTCTTCGCCCCTGATCTGGTCAGCGGCTTCCTGCTTGGGATCGGGCTGGCCATTTATCTCCACTTCCATCGCAGCATGAAACCCAAGGCAGTAATTGCGGATCGCCATCGGGAAGACCTTAAGAGCAAAAGATTCAGCTCAAATACCGAAATTATCCGGAATATCCCCAAGCTGTACTATGATGATTCCAATCTGCATTTCGGCAATATCTCTTTGTTCGAAGACGAGATTCTGGAGAAGCTCGCACAATACCCCGAAGCCTGCCGGATTGTCATCCTGGGCCAAAACCTCAAAGAGATAGATGCCACCGGTGAAGATATGCTGCGGAACTTATCCCAGCGGCTGGATGCCTTAGGGGTCAAGATGGTCTTTGTGGGGTTAAGGCCACAGGTGCTCGCGGTGTTGGAGAGAACCGGATTAATTGCGCTTCTCGGGGAGGAAAATTTCTTTACCAGTGAAGAGGCAGCCCTAAAAGCCATAGAGATGGAATTAACGAATCTTATCAGCCAGCCTTGAGAAATGTTTTAACCACTGCTTCAATTTCACCCAGCGCCACCCGTCGCTGCTCGCCATCCTCACGCATATCCTTAACGGTTACTTCACCGGCGGAGAGCTCATCAGGCCCAAGAATCAGAACCACGGCCGCGCCCAGGCGGTTCGCCTTCTTCATCTGCGCCTTCATGCTCCGGCCTTCAAAATCCATGTCTGCTGAAAAGCCGAGAGAGCGCAAACGGCTGAGAAGTCCCATCATGGCTTGGCGACAAGTTTCCTCTACGGCCACGGCAAAGATTTGCAAAGGCGACTGGCAAGCGCAGCAGTCCAAGGCTTCCATCACGATTAAGACCCTTTCAATCCCGATCGCAAAGCCTACCGCCGGGGTGGGAGGGCCGCCGAGTTCTGCGATCAAGCCGTCATAACGCCCGCCCGCACCAATCGCGTCTTGCGCGCCAAGGGCGCTGTGCGAAAATTCAAAAACAGTGCGGGTATAATAATCCAAACCACGGACAATGTAGGGATCCTGGATAAACTCAATTCCCGAAGCAGTCAGGGCTTCACAGACAACCGCATGGTGCGTCTTGCACTCTCTGCAGAGATGCGCATCGCTACGGGGGAACTGGCCGCGGATTTCCTGGCACTTCGGGTTTTTGCAGTCAAGGATACGCAAGATATTCCGCTCAAACCGGCTCTGGCAGTTCTTGCAAAGGTTAGAGAGTTCCGGCTGGATAGCTTTACGCAGCACCTCCCGGTAAGCCGGGCGGCAATCCGGCGCCTGGCAGCCGATAGAATTGAGCTTGATGGTGACGCCACCAATACCAAGGGCCTGGTAATAATCATACGCGGATTTGATAACCTCCGCATCGAGCAGGGGATCGGTGGAGCCGATCGCTTCTACCCCAACCTGATGAAACTGACGCTGGCGCCCCTTTTGCGGACGCTCGCGCCGGAACATGGGGCCGCCATACCAGAATTTGGTCAGGCTGGGATTTTTATGAAAATTATGCTGTAAGTAGGCGCGCACCACCCCGGCCGTGCCTTCGGGACGGAGCGTAATCGTGTCTGACCCGGGGGTGAAGGTATACATCTCTTTTTC
>JAFGNG010000167.1 GCA_016927125.1 Planctomycetota bacterium
CAGGGAGGAATCCCGGTTGAACTGGGCGATGGCAAGGTTTTTCTTCGCTGCCTCCAGGGCCGGCTTCTGGTTAGCTTCTGCCAGATCCAGGTTGAGCTGTGCAGTGATTACCGCGTCCTCAACATCTCGAAGGTCGAGTTCCTGCCGCAGCTTGAAATTTTCAAGATTAGCTTCGGCAATGATATAATCCCGCTTGGCTTCTTCCAGCGTCATGCTAGAAACCGCGTTATCCCGGTAAAGCCGCTCGGTTGATTCCCAATTTTGCTGGGCCACCTCTTTTTCCGCCATCAGGGGCTTGAGGTTGAGCTCCGCCTGGATCATTTTTTTGAGGCTGTCCCGCCGACTCATCGCAGTGGCGAGTTGCGCCCGGGCGCTTTTCAATTCGCTTTGCTTCTGGTAGAGAATCTCCGCCTGTTCCGCGGCTGCCTTAGCATGGGCGAGCTGCGCCTCGTATTTCTGGTATTGCAGCTGGTAAAACTTGTCATCCAGGAAGAGCAGCGGCTCTTCCCTGGAAAAGCTCTCGCCGAATTCCTTCGTAATCCGGGTTACCCGCTCCGAGATCTCCGCATAGATGACCGCTTCATGGCGGGGCGCAAAAAAGACGTCCCTAATATTTTCCGTATCCGTAATCGCGGGTTGGGGGGATTCCCCGGCCTGCACGGCGAGGGTGCTGAAAATTATCCCCGCCGCGAGGAATATCTGAAAACCTGGTCGCATGGTTCAGCCATCCTTTATTAGCACAAAGCGGTTTAAGAAGCAATTTCTTTACCTAAAAGCAATTACGAAGAAGTATAACAAATCTTCCGGGTAATTCAACCGCATTTTACTAAAGGGGCGCTGCCGCGAGGGGGTAGAGAGTCAAATTAGAGAAAACCTGAAATAAATTAGGGTTTCCTGTCGATTATTTTAAGAGAGTCTGGTACACTATTGCCGCTTCCGTCGGCATATTCCCGGATGGGGATAACGGCGGTATCGTGTATGAAGATAATAAGTTAAGGAGTTGGATGTGCAAAAAAATATCATGAAAACCAGAATTGGGAAAAATTATTCATATGGCTGGCAGGTAGTCGCGTTGCTCCTCATCTCTACCCTGGCCTTTTCTGGCTGCGGCCAGTCAACCACCTCGAAGGAACGTCGGATCACCAATGCCGAAGCGGATTTGAATCTCCATCCCTTGCGTACTGTACAATTCACCGCTCCCTTAGGCGAGGCGGAGGTGGTGGCCTTCGTCCTGCAGCATAACCTTGAAGCCAAGCTGCAGGAGCGTGAAATCGCCATTCAGCGCGAACTCCAGACCGGTGCCTGGCTCAAGCTACTGCCGAGCCTCACCGCGAATTATGACTATACTAAGGACAGCCAGTATTCCGCCAGCAGTTCGATCAACCTGGAAACCGGCGAGGCCTCGCTGACCAACTCTTATTCTGCGGAAAAAGAATCGGAAAAGTACGGCCTTTCCGCCGTCTTTAACGTGCTGGACTTCGGCATGTCATATTATCTGGCCCGCCAAGCCAGCAGCCAGACTGCGATTACGGAACTCCAGTTCCAGCGCACCCGCCAGAACCTGGCCCTGGACGCCTCCCGCCTCTACTGGCGCTGTATTGTCACCAGGGAAGCGGCCCAGCAGGCGCTGGATTTCATTACCGAGATCAAGACCCGGCAGGAAAAGCTGGTCCAGCGCCTCGAGGATCAAACCATTGAACGCAGCACCGGCCTGGCCCAGCGCAAGAAGCTGATGGATCTCGCCATGCAGCTCCAGGCGTTTGTCCAGGACTGGGAAGGTTCCCGGACCGAACTGGGCAGGCTGATGGGACTGGACCCCAACACCAAGTTCGAACTGGCTGCCGTGGAAGTCCCGTTTATCACCGAATATGAAAAGTATAATGTCCAGGCTTTAGAAGAAGAGGCTGTCCTCAGCCGTCCGGAGCTTTACCAGGAAGACCTGCAGGAGGGGATCTCGCAATATAACGCTCGCATCGCTATCCTGCGGATGCTGCCGTCGCCCGGACTGCTGCTGCGGCACAACTGGGATGACAACCCCCACCTTAACTCCAATTACTGGTACACCACCGGCGTTAATGCTTCCTGGGACTTGCTCAGCATTCCACAGCATTACCTGACCCACCAGGCGGAAAACCTGCGGACGGAGTTCATCAAAGAACGCCGCATGGCAGTCGCGGTGGGCATCCTGACCCAGCTGCACATGACTCTAATCCAATACCAGACCGCGGCTGAGAGATGTTTGGCCACGGCTGAGATCAACCGCGTACAACAGGAACTAGTCGAGGTTACCGAACAGCTTGTTAGCGGTGGCAAGGAAACCACGGCCCTGCTCCTGATGAAGCGCATTGACAAGTTTTTGGCCCATTCCGCTTACCGCCAGGCGTATGCTGATCTCCAGGTCCTGACCGCGCAGATCGCCAACGTGGTCGGGCGCAACCCTGAAATCTCTGTCAGCCAGATGCCGGCGGATATGCTGGCCGGAACCGCTACCACCCGGATTCTCCAAAGCCCGGTGGCAACTACCCCGGAAGGCGCCCTGGGAGAGGCGGGCTTGGGGATGACCCCGCCGCGGATTATTCCGCCCCAGGCCCCGGCCGGAGTCAACCTGGCCCTGATGGAAGTGGCGAAGGAGATGGAAAACAAGGATTTCCGCAAGGCCAAGGAAGCCCAGGAGAAGCTACTCGGCTCCGGCGAAGCAGGCGCTGCCGCTGCCCTTGAAATGTTAAACTCTGACAACAGTCTCACGCGAATCCTGGCGATCAAAGTGGTACGCGAGAATGGCACCTCGAGGATGGTCGCGAGCCTGTTGCCCGCGCTTTCGGATGAAGACCAGCGGATTCGCTACCACGCCTCGATGGCGATCAAGGACGCATTCCAGCAGGATTTCGGTTATGACTGCGACGCCCGGAAAGAGGTGCGCGAAGAAGCGATTGAACGCTGGCGTAACTATCTCTTCTCCGCCCCGGTGGAAGAGGTGGTGGCCGAAGAGCAGCCCGCGAGCTGAGTCCGGCGATAAACAAAAAACCTATTACAACCGGCTGGCACTGTAAAGCGCCAGCCGGTTTTTTTGTCTGGAGTTTAAGCCCGGAGGCTTGCCCCTATTGTTTTTTCTGGATCAGCGCCAGGGCTTCGGCGCGGGTGGAGCTGTCGCTGCGGAAGGTACCGCGCAAGGCGCTGGTGACGGTTCGCGACCCCGGGGCCTTGATCCCGCGCATGGTCATGCAGAGGTGTTCGGCCTCAATCACCACCATCACCCCCAGAGGCTTGATCGTAGTCATGAGGGTATCTGCCACTTGGGTGGTAAGGCGCTCCTGCAGTTGCAGGCGCTTGGCAACCATGTCCACCACACGGGCGATCTTGGAAAGCCCCACGATATTTCCCTTCGGCAGGTATGCCACGTGGGCCTGGCCGAGAAAGGGCAGCAGGTGGTGTTCGCAGACGGAATAAAAAGGAATGTCCCGGACCAGGACGATCTCGTCATGCTCTTCATTCGGGACCTTCTTGATCAACTCCGCCGGGTCCTTGCCAATACCGGAGAAGATTTCTTCGTAGAGCTGCGCCACGCGCCGGGGCGTTTCAACCAGTCCCGGCCGCTGGGGATCATCACCCATGCCTTCGATTAACAGGCGGACGCCTTTGCGGATCTTGTCATGATCCATGGGATTCCTTTCGCGTTTCAATTTATTAAGCTTAATGATCTTGGCCGCGCAAAACCCGCGCCGCAATTACATCTTGCCGCTTGTCAGGAAAAAAGTCAATCCCCCAGGGTGGTTTTAACCAGCCGGGCCAGACGCGCTGCTTCCATGCGGACATGGATGGTTTGCGAGCGTTCGACCCGGACCTTGCCGGGGGGGGCGCCCTTAATCCGGCGGATCTGGCTTGCCAGGGCGAGGGTGACATCCGCCGCCGCGGCAGAGCGCATCTTGCTGTAATAAACCGCCAGGTGCGCCGCGTCCAAGAGGGTTTCCTGCGGCAGGGATTCCCCCCGGGGGGTGCGGACCACCACGTGGCTGCCCGGGGTGGCAGCAACATGCAACCACCAATCACTGCCCCGAGCAAGTCGGAAGGTCAGGATATCATTATCCTCGCCGGTCCGCCCCACTAAAATTTCCATGCCGTCATGGGAAGTAAAGCTTCGCGTACGCTTGAGCAAGGCATCCTGTTGCTGTTGCTTCTTTGATCTTGGCTTGGCAGCCGTGGCTTGAAGCTTGTCCACCTGCAAGCGCAATGACTTGGCGATGGCCAACAGTTCTTCTGGCAGTTGGGAGAATTCCCCCGCCTCCTCCCAGGCATCAAAATCGGCGAATAGCTGCGTCAGCATGGCAATCTTTTCATGATTAAGGCGCAGCATACCTGCGATTTTGATGCGCCCCCTTTCGAGCTTGGCAGCTTTTTTAAAATGTTTTTCCATAGTTTCGCGCGGGGGGCGGGAAGGGTCCAAAGTAATGGCGGCGGTTGCGCCCGGGGTACCGGCAAAATAATCCAGGACTACCGCTTCCCGCATGCCGCGCTGCAGATTGCCGAGATTGGCCTTGATGAGTTCGCCCTGCCGGCGTAAC
>JAFGNG010000168.1 GCA_016927125.1 Planctomycetota bacterium
GTCCGGCTGCCTTCGATAATGCCATAATTCAGGATAGTGCCATCGACAAAAGCACCGCTGAGGAGCACCATCCCGTTTCCCTGTAAAGAGGCGGCACTGTCTGCCACCCTTCCCGTGATGGAGCCATAATTGGTAATGGTACTGTTCATGGAGGCGTTGGAGATATAAATGCCGTTAGCGCTGGCAGTACCGCCAGCCAGGGCCAGACCGGTATCACCGCTGATAATGCTGTTGCTTTGATTCGTGAGGGTCAGGCCATTGGTTACATAAATGCCGTTGCCGTTATGGGTGTTAATTCCGAAATCGCAGGCACCGGTAATTTGGCCGCTGTTGTTGATAATCCCGATCCCCACAAGGCGAAGGCCATTTCCTGCTGACGAAGGACCACTAACGGTTGTGCCGGTGATTATGCCGTTGAGATTGTTGGTTACCGTGCCGTTGCCATCGATAAAGAGCCCGTTGCCGGTATCAATAACCGCACCGCCATTGTTATTGTCGCCGGAGATGGAACCGCTATTAGTAACAGTGTAGCCCGCGCCGGTCTGGATGCCGTTATCATCCCCCACGGCTTCGACGAAAGCGCCCTCTTGGACCTCGACGGTCGAGCCGCCATTGACATCAAAGGAAGGGTCCGGTCCGGGAGGGGTGACAACCGCATCGCCGCCAATAATAACAGTATTGGCTTGGAGATTGCCACCGGGCAGCAGAAGCGCCGCGAACAGCAGAAGTAAGCATGATATACCACACCGGTAGTGCGGATATTTTCCAGACATACATTCCCCTACGCCAACCGCGGCTCAAGGCGAATTTGCCCCAAGCCTGCACGGCAGCGCTACTCCAAATTGCCTGGCTTGATCTTTACTATTTTGTGGAATCCTAAGTCATTATTGCTGATGGTCAAGCGGAAAAAACTTGCTAACAGGTTGAGAGAGATTTGCTTTGCGAATTATCTAAAAAAACTTATAGTGGCTGGGATGACTGCGAGATGGTTGTATTAACCAGGCTTGAAATTATGAAAATGAGGAGATAAACACATGGCGCTTTTGCAAACCAGCTTTTTTTCAAGAGCCCTGCAAAACCGGGTGTCGATGAATGTTATCCTCCCGTCTCCTTACCTGGAGCAGGATCGCGGTGATACCGGCCAAACCCCAAAGGCTTACCCTTGCCTTTACCTGCTCCATGGCCTTTCGGATGACCATACCTTCTGGCTTAGCAGAACCTTGATCGAACTCTATACCGCCCAAATGGGCCTGATAGTAGTGATGCCCGCGGTCAACCGCAGCTTTTACTGCGACATGGTTAACGGCTATAAATACTGGACCTATCTCAGTGAAGAACTCCCGGAGGTCGTCAGCAGGTTCTTTCATGTTTCACAGAAGCGCGAAGATACCTTCGCCGCCGGCTTCTCGATGGGTGGCTATGGCGCTTTCAAGCTCGGGCTGCGTTGTCCGGAAAGGTTCGGCGCGGTCGCCAGCATCTCCGGCGGGCTTGACATCGCGGAATACACCGATGGCAGCAAGGACACAGAGGGTAATATTGATTTTGACCTGATCTTCGGCAAGGGCGTAGATATTACCGGCACGGATGACGATCTCCTGGCGTTGGTAGAAAAAGCGGCGGGGCAGGGCGTGGAGAAATTACCGAAGTTCTACCAGTGCTGCGGCACCGAGGACTTTCTCTACGAGGAGAACACGAGATTCCGCGATCATGCCCGCCAACTAGGCCTTGACCTCACCTATGAGGAAAGCCCCGGCGAGCATGACTGGATATATTCCAACCAGCAGCTACCCAAGGTGTTAGAATGGTTGCCGATTAAATAAATTTAGGAGATATCATAATGACAGAGATTAACCTTCCCAAGGATTTCGACTGGCAGCATTGGTGTGAACGGTTTGACCAAATGCAGGAAGGTTATATCATCCATCACCAGGAGATTTTCGAGATTATTTCCCAGCTTGTTAAAACCACTCAAGGAGAATCCCCGCGGATTCTTGATCTGGGCTGCGGATGTGGAACTTTAACGTTGAAGTTACTTGAGAGCATTCCTGAGTCCAAAGTAATGGCAGTCGATCTTGATCCTGCAATGCTGGCTCTTGCCAGGCCAAGGCTAGAATGTTTTGGAGATAAAGCACAGATTATCGAAGCTGATTTGCGTAAAGATGATTAGCTAAAAAATATTTATGAATCGGTTGAGGCGATTGTTTCAACCACCGCCCTGCATTGGTTCTCAGCAGCAGAGCTAAGCGCTCTCTATAAAAGATTTTCAAAAATACTCATCCCGGGGGGTATTTTTCTTAACGGCGATCATGTTGCGAGTAATCCACCTGCGGTACAGGAATATTGTGAAGCTCACCGCCAGTCCCTACGGGATAAACGCTCCAAAAAATATGAAGGCTGGGATGACTTTTGGAAAGCTTATACGGAAGCTTTAGGGATTGACATAACTACATTAATAATAAAAGCTAATGGCGTATTTAATGGAGTAGAGGAAGGCTTATCATTAGCCTGTCATTTCGATTGTTTACGGGAATCAGGCTTTCAAAGAGTAGATTGCTACTGGCGCTCTGATTGTGATGCGATTTACGGCGGGATTTTAGCGGGATAAATCAAGAAGCAAAAAAAAATCTAAATATCGCTTGACTACAGCGGGGTTGATGTCGTATATAACTGCAGAGACAATTTTTTGGAAATTTGGAAAGAGAACGATGAACACCTACAGGCAAGACTATTTTAATTCCTTTAAACATAACCACACAGCAGCTGGTGCGGCGTGGGGTATTGTATTATCTGCCTCTAATGTATGCACTCTCACTATTATGCTGCTTACAAAAGGAGATAAATCCCGGTAGGTTGAAGAAACATGTTAAACTCTCAAAGCCTTCCGGGAAACCCGGGAGGCTTTTTTTTATGGGGTTTTTGCTTTAGAGCACGGGAAATTCAGCGGTTATGGCACAAAAACAGTAGTTGCCGGCCTGTAGAAAGGAGAGAGCCATGGCTGAGAGCAAGATTCGCTTCGCGTGCAAGGAAGATATTCCAGCCATTGTCGAGCTCTGGAATGGCGTGGCGGGTTTCGAGATGGTCCTGGAATCTTACCTGCAACTGGCGGAAGAAGAGGTAATGGATTATGCAGAGTTGCTGGACGGGATGGAAGTAAACCATACTTTTTCCTATCCCACCTCAGCGTTTTTCAAGAGTGATGAAGGTTTCGCGACCTTTATGGAAATTATGGCAATGGAACTTTAACAGGAGGAAAGTCAGATGTCAGCATTGGAAATCAGGAGAGCCACGAGGGCGGATATCCCCGCTATACTCGAACTCTGGAACGAGTCGACAGAACACCATACCGAGGGCGAGTCTTATTACCAGCCCCCGGAGGGCGATGCCAAGATTTTTGCCCTGCAAATGCAGGAAGAGATCGAGGACGGCAGCAAGCGCGTCGCGGTTGTTCTCCATGATGGCGAGATGGTCGGCTACCACTTGGCGGAGAAATAGGGTAGAATCCCATGATTATAACTACTCCCCTCAAGACGGAAAGACTGCTGCTGCGCGAGTTTCGTGAAGACGACTGGCGGGCGGTGCATGAGTACGCCAACGACCCGGAGGTATTCCACTATATGCCATGGGGACCTAGTACGGAAACGGAAACCCGGGAGTATGTTAACAAAAATCTTGCCTATCAGCAGGAGGAAGAGAGAAAGGTATATGATTTAGCTATTATCCTGCGTAAAGAGCAGCAGTTGATTGGCGCGATTGGGATAAACCTGGTTAAAGTCAAGACGGCGTGGATTGGCTATACGCTTTCCAGATTATACTGGGGGCGTGGGTATATGACTGAAGCCGCGGTTGCGATCCTGCGATTTGGCTTTGAGAAATTTGACCTCCATCGGATTTATGCCACTTGCGATACCAGAAACCTGGCCTCATCAAAGGTGATGGAGAAACTCGCTATGCGTCGCGAAGGACATATGCGTCAGGATCAATGGTTACGCGGCGAGTGGCGGGATAGTTACCTGTACGCGATTCTTGAGGATGAGTGGCGGGAAAAGACTAAAAAATGAAACAGCAACCCTGGTACGAAACCTATGACGACCGCCTCTGGCTGAAGCCGGATGTGGGTGGCGAGGAAGAAGCGGCTTTTATTAAACAAGCCCTGCAGCTTCACAAGGGACAGCGGGTGCTTGACGCCCCCTGCGGGGCAGGGCGGATTGCCGTCCCCCTTGCCAAGATGGGTTGTTGTGTAACCGGGATTGATATCAGGAAGAAGTTTATTAACCGCGCCCGGGCGCGTTGTAAAAAGGAAGGCATGCAAGCCACTTTCAAAGTAATGAATCTTCTGGATTTGGATTTTACTGAGGAGTTTCATGGGGTTTGCAGTTGGTTCGGCAGCTTTGGATACTTTTCAGATGAGGATAATCTCCGACTGCTGGCGCAATTTGTTAAAGCCTTACGGAAAGGCGGCAGGTTACTGGTCGACCAGATTAACCGCGAGTGGATTTTACGGAACTTCAAGGCGGAAGAAACAATTAAGGAGGAAGCACAGGCATTTCGCCGGTGGGATAAGGAACAACAAAGGATTGTAGCGACCGTGACTGTGATTGCAGGAAAGCACCGGACAAAGAATTTTCTTTCCCTGCGACTCTATACTCCGGCGCAATTGGCAAAGTTGTTTAAATATATCGGATTAAAGGTTGAAGCATTTTATGCCAGCCAGATCGGCGGAGAATTCAACCGCAGCAGTCCGCGGATGATTATAGTGGGGAGGAAAGTCTAATGACTGCAACCATCCGCCGGGGTACGGCAAGCGACGCGGAGCTGTTATCAAAGATCATCCGCGAGTCTTACCGGGATGTTACGGAGCGTTTTAATATAACTCCGGAGAATTGCCCGGGTTTTCCGTCTTTCAATAAGCGGGAAGATGTTCTGGCAACAATGCAGAAAGATTTTGTCTATTATGTACTGGAAGAGGATAAAACCCCCTGTGGATGTATCGCTTTGGAACAGAAAGATAAGCAGCTCTGCAAAATTAACCGCCTTACCGTTTTGCCTAATTACCGCAATCGGGGATATGGCGAAATGTTGGTTAAACATACTATGGAGGAAGCAAAAAAGCTTGCTGCTACCGAGATGGAACTCAGTATGATTGGTCTGGATACGGAACTCCGGCAGTGGTATGAAAGCAAATTCGGTTTCAAGTTTAAAAATACTATTCAATACCCGCATCGATTTTTTGAGGTGTTATATTTAACAGTGAATTTATAAAGTGAGAAGTATGGTTTGAGATTCAAGGGGAAAACACCATGACCTTCGACTTCAACGGCGAGAAATACTCGCAAGCCTCCACCCACCAGAAGGAGTGGGGGAATAAGATGATCTCGGAATTCAACCTCCGGGGCAACGAGCAGATCCTCGACCTCGGCTGCGGGGATGGCGTGTTGACTGTACAGCTCGCGGAGTTGGTGCCGGATGGCCATGTCACCGGGATTGACTCGTCGCTCAGCATGATCGCGACCGCCATGCAGAACCTCAGGGTAAACACTACCTTTACCCATATGTATATCGAGGACCTGGCGTTCAACAACCAGTTCGACCTGATCTTCTCCAACGCGGCTTTGCATTGGGTCAAGGACCATGTCCAGATATTGCAGAAGGTGTACGACGCGCTCAAGGACGGCGGGATTGCCCGCTTCAACTTCGCCGGGGACGGCAACTCCGCCTACTTTTTCAAGGTGGTGAAGGAAGTCATGCGCGAGCCTGGGTTTGCCTCGGATTTCACCGGGATCGAATGGCCGTGGTATATGCCGGAGCTCGACGAGTACCGGGTGCTGGCAAATCTCTATCCTTTCAGCGAGGTCAAGGTCTGGGGCGAGAACGCGGATCGCTTCTTCCCAGACCGGGATGCTATCACCCGCTGGATCGACCAGCCGAGCCTTGTGCCGTTTGTGCGCCAGGTGGGGGAAAGCCGCAAGCAGGCCTTCCGCGATCGCGTGGTGGAGCGCATGCTTGCAGAAACTCTCCAACCGGACGGCACCTGCTTCGAGACCTTCCGGCGGATTAACTTGTGGGCGAGGAAATAAATATTAACAATGCGATTGGCTTGGA
>JAFGNG010000169.1 GCA_016927125.1 Planctomycetota bacterium
CCGCGAAGGCCGCAGGTACGTGGGCGTGCTCTACGCGGGGCTAATGATGACCAAGTCAGGCCCGAAGGTGGTTGAATTCAATTGCCGCTTCGGGGATCCGGAGATCCAGCCGCTGGTAATGCGCCTGGATACCGACCTGGTTGACCTGCTGGAAGCAGTCACCGACCGGCGCCTGGATGAAATCGACATTAAGTGGAAGGATGCCGCCGCGGTCTGCGTGGTCATGGCTTCCAAGGGGTATCCTGGAAAATATGAAAAGGGCTTGCCGATCAACGGGCTGCAAGCTGTGGCGCAACTGGATGACGTCGAAGTCTTCCATGCCGGAACCGCACAGAAAAGTGGTAAGATTGTCACTAACGGCGGGCGGGTACTGGGCGTAACCGCTCTCGGCGCCGATATTCCCACAGCGATCGAGCGGGCTTACGAGGCTACCCGGATGCTCTCGTTCGACGGCTCCCACTACCGTACCGATATCGGCCAGAAGGCCGTGGCCCATATTGCCAGGTAAGTAAAAACTATGCCTTCCGCCCCTGACCTCACAGAATTGCTGCCGCTAACTCCCGGCGAACCCCGTGACCAGGCCATTGCCCGCGCAATTGAAATCCTGCAGGCGGGCGGGGTAATTGCGATCCCGACCGAGACGGTCTACGGCCTGGTCTGCGATGCCAAGAATGAATCCGCCCTCGCCCGGATCCGCAAGCTGAAGCAGCAACCCGAGCATAAGCCTTTCCAACACCTGATCAGCTCCATTGAGCAGGCCCAGAAACTCTGCACCCCCCTCGGGCGCGTGGAGAAGAAACTCATGCGTTGCTACTGGCCCGGGCCGCTGACCCTCGTCTTGAAGACAACGGACAACACCCTGGGCTTGCGCCTGCCGGATCACCCCGAGGCGCGCGATATTTTGTTAAAAAGCGGCCTGGTGCTGGCCGCGACGAGCGCCAATCCGCATGGCGAGGCACCGGCCAGGACGGCGCCGGAGGTGAGTCAATATTTCGACGGGCAGGTGGAGGCTATCCTCGACGGGGGTGTTGCCCGCGAAGGTGAAGCGAGCACGGTCGCGCAGGTTGATCATGACCAGGTCAAGATTTTGCGGGAAGGCTCTCTTGAGAAAGAGGAGCTACTCCGGGCCGCGCGCTTTATCATCCTCTTTGTCAGTGAAGAGAGTACGGTACGCGCCGCGATTGCCTCGGTAATCTTCCGCCATCTGTTATCCGCGCAGGACTTTGAGGCAGAGATCGCAGTCGCCGCCAACTTCTTTGACGAGGATGCCGCGATCCTGCCGAAACAGGCCGTCAAGATTCTTGAAGAGATGGGCTACCCGGCCGCAACCCGGAGGGTAAACCTGACCGCCCAGGCAATTGATGCGGCTGATTTTATCTATGTCTTTAATGAATCCCGGCGGGACGCCCTGGCGCTTCTCATGCCGGACGCGGAGCAGCGCCTCGGGCGGGTGGATATCGGCGTGGACGAGATCTTGCCCGCACGTCATCGCAGCGTGGCTATCGGACCCGGTTACCGGGAAACCTCTATACGATTGGAAAAGGAATTATGGCAGACATGCAAAACCCTCATCCAGAAGATGCAAGCCATCCCGGCGTGATCGGGGTCGGCACCGACCATAACGGCGTGGCCCTGAAGGACAAGGTGGTGGAGTTCCTCCGCGCTCAGGGCCTTGCGGTCAAGGATTTCGGTTCTAACAGCACCGCCAGCTGCGATTACCCGGATATCTCCTTCCGCGTCGCCGAAGCGGTGGCCGCGGGCGAGATCGAGCGGGGCATCCTGATCTGCGGCACCGGCGTCGGCATGAGCATCTCCGCCAACAAGGTTAAGGGCGCCCGCGCCGCCCTCTGCTTCTCCGTCAGCGTGGCCGCGCTTTCCCGCGCGCACAACGACGCCAATATCCTGGTAATTGCCGGGCTCAATCCGGACACCGAGGATCCCCTCGCCATTGTCGAAGCCTGGTTTGCGACTGACTTTTCCGGAGAGGAACGCCACCTACGGCGGATTGCCAAGATCAAGGCTTACGAAGACAAACACTCTTCCTGAGGAGCTGGACATGGCAAAAACCCAGGGACGGGAACCGCAGGCAGGGATGCTGCGCGTGGCCGCCTTCCAATTCAAAGGCTCTGCCAGGATCGCGGAAAACCAGGAGGCGATCATCCACGGGATGCGCACCGCCGCGAGCAGGAAGGCCAAGCTTTTGGCCCTGCAGGAATGCGCGCTCACCGGTTACGCCGGGGTTGAAATTGCAAGCCCGCTTGAAATTGACCGCGACCTGCTGCGCCAGGCGACTGCGGAGATTGCCAAGGAAGCGAAGCGCCTCGGCCTTTATGTTTCTCTTGGCACTACGGTCTTTGATAAAGAATCCGCTTATAATGCCCTGCGCCTGCTTGGCCCCACCGGCCGCACCCTGGGGATCTACCACAAGCGCGCGATGTATGACCAGGACGGCAAACATTACACTCCCGGCACCCGCCATGGAATTCACACCATTGCCGGCATTAAAGCCGGGCTGCGCATCTGTTTTGAATTCCGTTTCCCGGAGTATTTCCGCGAGCTGTTTGCAAAACGCGTGCAACTGGCAGTCATGGGATTCAACATGGTCGGCCAGACAGCCGCCAAGCTGGAGCTTGCCCGCAGTTTGCTCCGGGCGCGGGCGGCTGAGAACAACCTCTGGATCCTTACCGCCAACAGCATCAGCGCGGTGCAGAATGGCCCCACCTGCCTGGTTGCCCCGGACGGGCAGATCGTGGCGGAAGCCCCGGCCGGCAATGAAGCTTTGATCACCGGCACCGTCACGCTCTGTAAGCCAACGCCTTTGCAACAGCGCATCCGGGAGATTGCGGATAGTTTGGCTAAACCGAATAAACGGCCAATTAAGAAGAGTAAAGAGTAAATAGAGTTTTTCGAGGTACTCAGGCGGTAAAGGCAATCCCTTCCATCGCCAAGAGCTTCCCCTTCAATCCCGCCGGCCCACTCCACCCTCCCAGGCAGCCATCCGCCCGCAGGACCCGGTGGCAGGGAATTATAATCGGGATCTGGTTGGCGCCGCAGGCGTTGGCGACCGCCCGCGTTGCGGTTGGTTTTTTACTTCGCTTTGCCAGCTCACTATAGGAGATCCCCTTGCCCCATGGCACTTTGACGAGAGCCTGCCAAACGCTTTGCTGGAACGGGGTGCCGGAGGAGAGATCGAGAGGGATAGTGAAGGTTATTTCTTTGCCGGAAAGATAAGCATTGAGCTGCTGTTTGAGTTGCGCCCCCAGTTTTGATACTTGGTCGGGTGCAGAGACTTTTTTAGCCGTTATTTTCCGCCCGGGCCAACGGAGTTGGCAGAGGCCCTGCACGGTAAATATTGCTTCGAAATTGCCAAGCTGGGTTGGGATTTGCAGGGGTATGTTCCCGACAGCCATGGCTCGCCTCCAACTCATCTTCCTGACTACAAGTTTAAAAAAGCGTTCCCTGGTTGAGGAGTCCGGCGGGATCGAAGAGCTTTCGCGTCGTCCGCATTTCCGCAATGCCTGCCTCGCCGTAGAGGAAGGGCAAGAGAAAGGTTTTGAGTTTGCCGAGGCCATGCTCAGCCGAGATGGTGCCGCCGAAGGCGACTGCCTGTGTGGCGAAACCCTTGTAGATTTCCTTGCCTTGCAAGTATTCCTCTTCATTACGCGGCAGAATGTTAACATGCAGATGGTTCTGGCCAATATGCCCGAAGATTACATAATCCAATCCGACCGCATCCAGAGTGGCGCGGTAG
>JAFGNG010000170.1 GCA_016927125.1 Planctomycetota bacterium
CGGTAATTTCCGGGAACTTCCCGGCGGCCTGCCAGTCGAAATCCCCCTTCTCAACCACCGCGCCGCCGATGGAATTGCCGTGGCCGCCAATGATCTTGGTGAGAGAATACACCGCGATATCCGCCCCGTGCTCGAAGGGATTGAAGATCGGCGGGGGGCAGACGGTGTTATCAATGATAAACGGGAGTTTATGCTTGTGCGCGATCGCGGCGATGGCGTCGAGGTCGTCGATATTGCCTTTCGGATTGCCGACCGCTTCAGTGTAAAGCAGCCGGGTATTTTCATCAATCGCCTTTTCAAAATTCGCGGGATCGCTGGAATCCACAAACCGCGCTTCAATACCGAACCGCTTCAGCGGATAGCTGAACTGGGTATAGGTGCCGCCGTAGAGCTTGTCACCACTGACAAAGTTCTGTCCGGCAGAGGTGATATTGGCAATTGCGTAAAGGACCGCGGCCTGGCCGGAGGAGGTTACCACCGCCCCGGTGCCGCCGTGGAGAGCGGCCAGGCGCTTCTCCAGCACATCGGTAGTGGGATTCATCAGCCGGGTATAGATATTGCCGAACTCTTTGAGCCCAAAGAGGTTGGCGGCGTGCTCAGTGTCACGGAAGACATAACTCGTGGTCTGGTAAATCGGGACTGCCCGGGACAGGGTCTCCCTGTCAGGTACATGGCCCGCGTGTAATGCCTGGGTTTCCAACCCTTTTTCTCTGTCCTTCATCCTGCTTTCCTCCGTTCCCTGGGATAACTCATTGCGGAACTTAAATCCTCGGCAATGCAAGATTAACCTGATTATCCCAAAAGGTAGTTTTCCAATATCTTCAACATTTGTCCAGTGTTAAAAATGGTTTTATAAAAATTGCAGCAGCCAAAAGAACCTGGTAGGTAAGTGCCCTCAATTTAACCAGGCCCCTTTGGTTGCTGCTTGCGGTACAGGCTTTAGATGTCTCCACACGAGAGTTATTTTATTAGGGGGTTTTTTATTCATTCTAATTAAAATCAAATTGCATAATTAAACCTGGTAGTATGGGCTCTCTTTTCTTCCTGTTCGAGCAAGTTCTGGAAGGAGATTTTGTCGTAGATCTCGGCCACGGTCTCGCTGATTTGCTCCCAGATTGGCAGAAAGACACAATCCCCATAAAATTTGCAGCGATCTGTGGGGCAATCGGTCAAGCAGTCTACCGGGTTGAAAGGACCATCCACAAACCTGATGATCTCCCCCATGGAAATAGCCTCAGGCTCCCTGGCAAGATAATAGCCGCCATTCTTTCCGCGCCTGGAATCGACAAAACTACCCTGTTTAAGTTCATTCAAGATGTTTTCAAGAAACCTGGCCGGGATAAACTGGGTCTTGGCAATCTCGCTAATCTTAACCGGCCCCTGGCCATTTCTTTTCGCAAGCTCAAATACTGCTCGCATTGCATATTGACATTTTTGTGATATAGACATTGGACTTTCCCCTTATCTTCATTAACTCTATCGAGATTATAATGTATAGTTGATGGGAAGTCAAGCATTATTTTTAATTTATATTTAACAAAGCTATATAAACATCAGGTAACTTATTATTTATAATATAGTTATATATATAAACATTGCCTTTAACATTGCAAAAAATGCATTGATATGATTGTTTATCTTGTTTATTGAGGTTAATCTTAGATGATCTGGTGAGGTTAAGCTGGTTTTACTATGCCATTTTCCAGTTGGAGTGCACGGTGGGAAACTTGTTTAAGAAAGGCTTGTTCATGGCTGACAATGAGCATTGCCTGGGGGAGAATATTAAGGATCTGCACCAGCCTTTCCGAGGCATTTTCATCCAGCCCGGCGGAAGGCTCATCCAGGAGGAGCACCTCCGGCTCCATTGCCAAGACTGCGGCGAGGGAAACCAGCCGTTTCTCACCGCCGGAGAGCTTATAGGTGATGCGATCCTCAAAATCCCACAAGCCAAGGCGTTGCAGGGTCTTTTCCGCAATCGCGCGGGCCTCTTCCGGGGATTTGCCCAGGTTAAGCGGACCGAAGGCAACATCTTCAATAACCCGCGGGCAGAAAAGCTGGTCGTCCGCATACTGGAAGACCAGGCCAACCCGCTTGCGGACCTCGTGGAAATCGCTTTCATGGCAACGCTCTCTGCCAAAGGCGATAACCTTCCCGGCAGTGGGGGTAAGCAGTCCAACAATCAGATGCAACAGGGTAGTCTTGCCGCAACCGTTGCCACCGGTCAAGCAAAGTTTCTCCCCTTCCTGCAAGGTTAAATCCAGCCCGGTAAGGACGGGCTGCAGTGGCAGGGCGTGGGCAGTCCCGTGCGGCCGGTAGGCGAAGTGTATCCCTGCGAGCTGGATCAATGCCGGTCTTATAGCCACTCCAACCCCCCGATCAATCCCAGGCAGCAGAGGGCCAAGACGGAAAAAGCCAGATCCGCTTGTCGGCACTTGAAGGGCGTCAGGATATAAAACTTACCATTGAACCCCCGGCACTTCATCGCCGCCAGGATCCTCTCGCTCCTGGCAATGCTCCGTACCAGCAGAATTCCGACCAGGTAACCGTAG
>JAFGNG010000003.1 GCA_016927125.1 Planctomycetota bacterium
ATAAGCCGCAATTTTAATAAGATAAAAAAATATAGGGATTTATGCCCTATTTCCCCTTTTTTTAATTGTAAATTTAGCTCAACAAAATATTATGGCCTGAGATTGGTATAACGCGAGTCAATTGGTTAAGGATTGAAGCAGAAATGGAAAAGCAGGAATTTTTAAAAACCGAGATAAAGCATATAGATATAACCGGGTTTGACGCCACTCCGATTATCAATGCCTATGGGGATACTGCCTTCCAGGCCAGGACCCTCGCCACCGCCGCTAAGATCTATGACCGGATGATCAATGATCCCGACTGTACCATCATCCTCTGCCTGGCGGGTTCCCTCTTCAGCGCCGGCCTCAAGCTGGTGGTGAGGGACTTGGTTCGGTATAACATGGTTGACGCGATTGTTTCCACCGGGGCAATCATCGTGGACCAGGATTTCTTCGAAGCACTGGGGTTTAAACACTATCGCGGCACTCAATTCGGCGATGATGAGGTTTTGCGCGAACGGATGATCGACCGGATTTATGATACTTATATTGATGAAGAGGATCTGCGGGTTTGCGATCTGACGATTGGTAAGATTGCAGACGCCTTGCCTCCCCGCCCATATTCCTCGCAGGAATTTATCTGGGAGATGGGAAAGTACCTGGAAGAGAACGGCAATAATGATGATTCAGTGGTCCTGGAGTGCTATCGCAAGCAGGTGCCGATCTTTGTCCCCGCCTTTTCCGACTGTTCCGCCGGTTTCGGCTTAATCTACCACCAGGCTCAGCGCGGCGATGCCCCCAAGGTCACGATCGATTCCGTTAAGGACTTTTTAGATTTAACCCGGGTCAAGACTTCGACCAAGGAGAGCGGCCTCCTGATGATTGGCGGAGGGGTTCCGAAGAATTTCGCGCAGGATACCACGGTCGCTGCGGAGATCCTTGAATCCGAGGCAACCATGCATAAATACGCGATCCAGATTACGGTCGCGGATGAACGTGATGGTGGGCTCTCTGGCTCGACCTTGAAAGAAGCCCATTCCTGGGGCAAGGTGGATTCAGAATTTGAACAAATGGTTTATGCGGAAGCGACTCTCGCACTCCCGCTGCTGGCAAGTTATGTTTATCATCAGGGTTCGTGGAAGAACCGGGAACCCAAAAAGAGCATGGCCCTTTTACAGGAGAAAAACTAAATGATTCCGTCTAAAGTATTCTTTACCAAGGGAGTTGGCACCCACAAGGACAAGCTCGCTTCCTTTGAGCTGGCCCTGCGCAAGGCAGGCATTGAAAAGTGCAACCTGGTGAGCGTTTCCAGCATCCTGCCCCCGGGGTGTAAAAAGATTTCAAAAGAGGTGGGGCTGAAACTGCTTAAACCCGGCCAGATCGTCTATGTCGTGATGGCACGGGAAGCCACCAACGAACCCAACCGACTCCTCTCCGCCGCGATAGGCGTGGCCAAGCCTGCGAGAGCTGATGAATACGGTTATCTTTCCGAGCATCATGCCTTTGGCGAAACCGGGAAAAAGTCCGGTGAATACGCGGAAGACCTCGCCGCCACCATGCTTGCCACTACCCTTGGTATTGAGTTTGATCCCGAAACGGCCTGGGATGAACGCAAGCAAATCTACCGGGCGTCAGCTAAGATCTTCACCACCAGTAATATCTGCCAGTCAGCCGAGTGCGCCAAGGACGGAAAGTGGACTACCGTGGTCTCCGCTGCCGTATTTATTGTTGAATAAGATAAAATCCACCGGTTTGTTCAATAGGGACCCCCATGGGAGCCGGTAACTTATTGCCGCCGTTCCTCAATCCTGACCCCCTGCCGGCTTCCGAAGCGAAGTTCGGTGTGCTACCCTTCGGCTTTGAAGGTACGGTTTCCTATGGGGCAGGCACCTCCCAGGGGCCGCGGGCAATCCTGGAAGCCTCGGCACAGGTAGAATTTTATGATGAAACCCTTGCCTGCGAACCCTGCCGGGCAGGAATCATAACCTACCCCGAACCAATTCTACCGGAAAATCCTGGGGAGGCGGTTTCAGCAGTGCGGGAAGCGACTGCCGCGATTTTACAGGATGGCAGGCTCCCGGTAGTCCTGGGCGGCGAGCACTCTATCAGCCTGGGGGTTTACCAGGCCCTTTCCGAGAAATATCCCGGACTGGGTGTGATTCAGTTTGATGCGCACGCCGATCTCCGCGAGGAATACCAGGGCACGCCCTACAGCCATGCCTCGGTAATGGCGCGCATCCGAGAAGAGACGCGGGATGTCCTACAACTCGGAATCCGCAGCCTGTCACTCGAAGAAGCGGAGCGCATCAGTGCAAACAGCTATGCGGTCGGCTTGATGAAGAATCTCCGCGGGCAGACCTTTGATGTCAAAGCGGCATTGGCGAAGCTCCCGGAAAAGGTCTTCATTACCTTTGATGTCGACGCCCTTGATCTATCGCTGGTGCGTTCAACCGGTACCCCGGAGCCTGGGGGATTCACCTGGGATGAGATTAATGCCCTGCTGGAACTGATCTTTGATCAAAAGCAAGTCGTAGGCTTTGATTTGGTGGAACTCTGCGACGGGGACGCCCCTTCGGCCTACACCATTGCCAAACTTGCCTACCGCATGATGGGCTTGTGCTGCAGGTGCGATGGCCGGAACTCCAAGTAATTAGGAACAAACCCGACCCAACCTCTGCTTTAATGTAAGTTGTTATCATATAAATTTAACCCTACAAAATTCCCAGGCAAGGTTAATTGCCTGGGGAAAATAATCTTTGTTTTGTTGTTAGGGCTTAATCGTCCTATTTTAAGGGTACTTCCACAGGATCAGATTTGTATTTGTTGATCGGTGGCGGAGTAAGGTTCTTAATCTGTGCCCTGACAATTAGGCTTTCCAGCCCTTCAGGAAGTTCTACCTTCCCATTGCAGGTACCCTTACCTTGCTTGTTAATGGTGATTTCACCAACCATCAAGAGACCTACCCCTTCAATTTTAACATAAACTGGCAGGACTTCATCCGGCTCTGCATCATCGACATGAACTGTAACCACAAGCATGCCATCAGCATTGGTGTTGAGTATTGCCCACCCTACAATAGTTTCTGGCGATTCCGTAACGTAGATATCAGCTTTTATCGCCCCCATCTTGTCAGCGATGGCAGTAGTAGCAACCGCCAGGACCAGGACGGCAATAATAGCGCAGACCAGCAGGCGTTTCATAGTTAATCTCCTTACCATCAACTTTTAAAAAATCTCGCAAATCCATCCAAACTCACAATAGTCCCTGATAACACCAACTTCGTTCACCTTACCATCTTCCATAGGCATCATCTCCTCTTATGATGGAAGCTGCTATCGCAGGTAAATGTGATAGCAGGATTTCACCACACAAAAGCAGACGCCTTAATCCCCACATTTAATCTTTTGATTGATTATCTGCACCTGCCTGGATACATAGATAAATTCGAAGCCAGGCTTGATCGCAATTTGAGATTTATTGATTTTGTGATTATTCCCTAATATGAAAATTAGTCCATGAAAATTATACTGTCAATTAGAATTTATGAAATGTATACCAAAATGAGGAAGCCATGAATGATAGCAAAATAACCGCTAACTTATCGGAAGATTTCATCAGCTATGCATATTCCTAAAAAGTAATCATAGGAAAATTTTATTAAAATTCGGCTTGCAAAATATGCAATACATGATTTGACTTTATCATGCTTTAAGTGAACATATTAATAATGTCAAATAAAGTAATAATAATCCTTGATTGTATACAAACATATGCTAATATTTGAATGAATTGATAAATTGTATACAAAAAAGAGAGACTCTGATAATTATTATTGAAGAGGAGAAAATAAAATGCGCACGACAAAAATGTTAATCATAATTACAGCCTTGGCTGTTTTAACTTTAACCGCTTGCCAAGCCGACTCGCTTGGATTAGAGGCAGGCGTTGCCACCACGGAGATAACCCTCCCCGGTATGCCGGTGGCTGATCCCCTGCTCGCGAAGGCCATTGTCTTACTCCAGGGCGACCAGAAAGCGGCCCTGGTCTTCTGTGATCAGGTTTTTGTTGGTCGGGATGTGAGCGAACTGGTCCGCGCCGAAGCTTCCAAGGAGACCGGTATCCCTTATGAAAACATCGCGCTTATTGCTACCCACACCCATAGCAGCCGGGACCGGACATACAATGCTTATCGCAGCGAACTTGGGAATCGGCTGGGCGAAGAGCTGTTTGCCGACTTTAAAGCGATGATTATGGGTCAAATATCTAATGATGAATTTACTGATAAATTGGCAAAGGGCCTGGTTAAAAAAGTTGGCAGCAAGAAAATGCCCCCGCAAGAGGCAATGGATTTCGCGAAAAACATTACGGAAGAACTTCAAGTTATCCCCGCAAATTTAGCAAAGGAAATCTTAGCAGAAGCCGTCGCTGCCCGAACGGACAAAGGTATTGTTAAGGACTTTGCGGATGTTTTGGTTAAGAAGATCCGGAATGAATTAGCAATTATCGAAATCCAGAAATTTACTGCCCCCCTCGCCAAGAAATATACGAACCGGCCGGCAGAGGAAATTACGGATGATC
>JAFGNG010000171.1 GCA_016927125.1 Planctomycetota bacterium
GCCTGGAGGAATATTTTAATTTTTACAACGCGGAAAGGAGGCATTCGAGTTTGGACGGACAGACGCCCCAGGCGGCCTATTGGGCAGGCCGCGCCCGCGCGAACCGGGCGGGATAGGGGCGACGCGCGCGCGGCGGCAACTCCGGTCGGCCTACGGCCTCCCTCCGTTACCGCCGCCTGCACAGACCCGGGAGATCCACCTTAAACCACCCCGGTTTCTGTCTTGACAAACCCGGCCACCTCAAACAATGAAAAACTTAAATGATATGCTTGCTAAAATCATTCGGCTGAAAAATAATCCAAAATTCACACTAAACTTAATTATCACTGTTCAAAATTTTGAATAAGGGGCAAAGCTATGTTTAAATTTAGAGTATTATTGGCAGCTTTATTTATTATATCATCATGTGCAGTAAGCATATATGCGGAACCAGGGGATTTGGGCGCTGCATCTACCAGCTCCCCTGATAGTTATAGTTTCTGGGCGTCAGCGATCGCGCCGCAGTATGATGATCCGGTAAAAACCTTTTATGGGAATACCAGCTATTCTGGTTCAACTGATTATGCCAATTTCAGTTATTACTCCGGAGTAACAAACTGGCGGACAGAAGGGGGCATGCTGAAGTTTACCGCCACCAGCAGCACAGTTACGCTTGGCTGGGGATATTATACTGGCACCCAACCTCTCGAAGATGTCCAGGAGATGTGGCAAGAGGATAATGATATATCAATCCGCATCAAGGGGTCATTGGGAGCAACTAAGACCCTGACTTCCAAGCTTTATGCCAGGGGAGGGCCTTCAGGTCCGGCAGAAAAATCAACGACTTTAGCCGGTAGTTCCTGGGCTACTGTTATAATGGAGCAGAATAACGGTACAGTCTTCCCGACTTCTGATGGATTCAAACTTACTATAACCGGAACCAGCAGTGGCGAGAATTTCGAAATTGAATGGGTAAAACTCACCTCAACCCGTTGCCAGGGTTACCTCCGTAAAGAATTCACCCTGCCCGCAGGAACGGTTTGGCGGGCAATTGCGGAGGTAGGCGCCCCACCGGAATTCCTCTGGTACGGTTGGAACAAAATCACGGCAAAGCTGTATATTAATGGCGTCGAAGTCCGTCGTAACCATACGGGTTACCTCTATCATACCAGTTCTATTGATATTAGTTCTTACCTCCAGCCTGGCACCAATTGCATCGCCTTTTACGGTTATCGTGTCAAGTACAAGCCGCAGTGCTATTTCCAGTCGCGGATTATCATGGCAGATGGCACAGATGTCGAATGGCGTACGGATGGTACCTGGAAGAGCAATCCCAGCGCAGGTGCGGGATGGAATAATGTCGGTTATGATGATTCTACCTGGGATACTGCCCAAGGAGCATATGGCATTTATGTAAATACTTCTGGCGATGGCGGTAGTGATGCTGATACTGTACCCATGGCTGCCTATGATGGCTATATCGACATCCGCAATCCTGATCCCATCAAGCGAGAGCTCTTTTATGAAGAAGGCATGAATGTCCTGATGGATGTTTATGTGCCTCAAGGGCTGAAGACGCCTTCTCCCGATCCTTTCTTAAGGTATTATTTACGACAACCCGCCGCAGATGGGAGCAATGGCACGCTACTGGCCACTGTCGATGTTACCTCGTTTACCGAGGTTGACAACTCCCTGAAGTATAGTATCAACCTCGGAGATGGCTTGACGGATGGCATCTATACCATTGGCTTTGATCTCATGCGGGGGACTTCGGTCATTAAATCGAGAGGTCGGGAGCCATTCACGGTTGTTACCAATCACGGGGCCGCGAAGATCGAAGGAACTTCCTATATGGATGGCCTCGTTGAAGGGGTCAATATGGATCTCGAAGATACGATAAATTTTGCTAATCCCGCAGATCCCCATCCCAATAAAGAATATTCAATCAGCAGCTCTGGGGCATCTACCGAGGTAATGACTCCGAATATAGTTACAGTCGGCGACCGCACCTACCGTCAGGTTGTTGGCAGTGAGCGGAGCTCCTTCTTTACCTATCGCTTCGACTTGGACCACCAGGGCGATTTCTATCTCTGTGAGTTGGAATATCCCGATGATGATGACCGCCTGATCGAGGTTTCAATCTCCCATAAAGCCCAGGGGGAATGGGATAATTCCGTAGCCGCGGTGGGCGCGGAAACCGGGCGGACCTTCTACCGAACCTATAAGATGCAGAAGCTCCGCTGGCTCTTCCGGGCGACACATGCTACTGCTTACTCAGTGGATGTGGTTAACGGCGAAGACGGATTACATTCCGCCGCTGCCAATCTTAAGATTTATCATATAACCGGCGATCTCCCGGCGATTCGTATGGGAGAAGACCGAAACTTCGGTATCCATAGCGAACGAACCGCTTCTACCTCCGGGATTGGCAATAATTTCGGCCTTGCCAAGTCCTACAGCAGTAGCGGCACCCTGATGCAACGCACTATCCGCGAGATGCAGTGGATGAAGGAAACTTATGACCATTATGTGCAATACCTCAAGTTTGCCGGACAGAACATGCATATTATGGGTGGCTACCAATATATGAACCGTAACACCCCGGCGTTGGTCATAAACCATACCAAGGGATCTAGGACTCCGGACTGCTTCCGGGCCGTGCTGGCCAATTACCTTGAAATCAATGATATCAATTTTTACCTTGGCATGGAATTCAGCCAATACTGGGGTGAATCCGAAGGCCTCAATACCGATGCCCAGGTCGCCCAGGGCGCTGACACCTGCTGGATGGTTACGAGCTCAGGCCAGCAATATGTTAGTGATACCCGATCAACCAACATCCAGAACTGGCTCAATCCTTCGGTCAGGCAGAAATTCATGGATCACATGAACGCCTGGGGTATGCAGTATAAGCAGTTTACTCACTTCAAAGGCGCGCACTCGGTCTCGGGTCCGGCAGGACACCCCATCGGCTATTGGGGACCGGCCTTTGTCCAGGGCCATGCCACCGCAGCTAACTACAATGATCCGCTCTACTTCAGCTATGACGATTATACCTTTAATCTCTTCTATACTGATACCGGAAATGATGTCTATGCCACTTCAACCGCTACCAACCGCTTCTCTCTCAGGAAATCAGCTCTGCAGAGCAATTCCACCCTGCGCAATGCATATTACCAGTGGCGTTGCGAGAAGTATGCGGAGTGGCTAGAAGAGGCGGTAAATACCCTGAAGGCACAGCGCTCGGATTTGAGCCTTCTGAATGAAGTTATGAATGAAGATAATGAATTCTTCGAGGATTGGCTCAATTCCGGCCAGACCTATGAGGATTATCTCCACACCATGGCCTTTGATTTTGACGAACTCCACGCGGTTGACGGCCTTTGGACCGGCCGCTGGACCATCAGCTTCAAAGAATCCTGGCGCTTCAGCCTGCAGTATTCCCAGAGCCCATACCTCTGGCTGGCGAAGCTGGACCCTCGCATCACCGATGCCTATGACACTACCGACAATCGTCTGGTCTTTGTCCGCGCAAGCTGGGATGAAAATCAGTGCGCCAGCGCCGGTTATAATGTCGGCAGCGTGAACCCGGTTTTACTTGGTGGTTCTGATTGGTTGATGCAGTGTTACCGGATCCGGGTAGAGCCTCAGCCCGCTGGTTACCAATGCCGGGAACCGATGATCGACGCCTTGATTTCAGGTGATCCGCAGGTAATTGTCTTCGGTTGGACCGATCTCGCGATCAATCTGAGCAATGAACACAAGCATCGGACCTTCTCAAAGATCTTTTCACAGCTTCCGGCGGAGAAATTCTCTCCCGTGCTCAGCACCGGTTTTGATACCAATTTCGTAATCCGAAAGCTGGTCAAGGCTGGAGAAACCTGGATTTATGTCGCTAATCCGGGATACTGGCCGATATCCGGAAGTTTGTTGTTGGATGAAAATAACACGGTTCTTAATCTGGCAACCAACGCCGCTGCAACCCTGACCCCGGTAGGTGATAATTTCCGACTTTCATTAAGCTTGGAACCCTATGGGCTTGCAGGGTATAAGATCAGCTCAGATACGATTGGCGTGGTTTCTTACGAAAACAGTGGTATTCCCTACCGTGAACTTGCTTATCTCGAGGAACTGCTTGCTAATGCCCAGTATATTATGAGTCTTGGCACTGTGCGCAGCGCCTTATCCACAGCAGAGTTGGCTGAGGTTGATGGCAAGCTGGTTGATGCCTCTACCGCTTTGACAAACGGCGATTACGCCAAGGTCTTCAAGCTGCTGTATGAAATCCCGGTCGTGCTGGATGTTAACGGCGTTAACTGGAAGAGTTATGGCTTCTTCGACCAGGCCGAGGTAGATATCCCCGGAGCCAATCAGGTTTCCTATATCTGGGCTCCGGATGCGGATGTGGATGCGGACGCGCTTGCCTGGCAGTCACAGGAGACTACCCTGCAGTTTAATCCAGAAGACACCTATATCTTAGGTGTCCAAATCACGCTTGAAACGAATGAAACAGGCGACTGGGCGCTCCAATACCAGGAAGATTATGATACCGGTACCCCCGGCGCCTGGACCGATGTTACCAGTGGCAATACCTGGGAACCAGACACTGCCCATGAGATGAATCTCAGTAACAACGCCGAAGTTCAGACCGGTTGGTATGCCATGAGCGCGCCCATTGGGTATACAGTCGCCAGCGGTGAATTTTCCAATGACGGTGTCGTTACAGATGATTACCTTATGGACAAGTATGTAGAGCTGTGGTACGCAGTCAAACCCGCTGCGACTTCGGCGAATCATTCTTACCGGTTCAGGGTTATCAAGACCAGTACGGACTTCAGTTATCCGGTTTATCCCCTGGCGAATTTCAATTATCCGATCAGGCAAACCGGAGCAGCGATGGCCGAAGATCAAGAATCTGTAGCCCCGTCTGCTGTAGCCTGGAATGCTGAAAACACGGAAATAATCGGTGCGGCCTGTACCCAGTACCTCATTTCCATCCAGATTGCTCTTAATGATAACCAAAGCGGCGACTGGGTCCTGCAATACCAGGAGGACTATGACGAAGTAACCCCGGGGCCGTGGACCAGTGTCGCTGCCGATACTATCTGGCGACCCCGCTCCTGGAAAGTGACAATGTCCAATAATGATGAGGTAGATACGGCCTGGTATAGTATCAGTGCTCCCTCCGGAACCTATACTGCTGCAAACGGCGAGTTTTCCGGCGACGCCGATGGAATCAATGACAACTACGCCATCGGCAAGTATGTTGAGCTCTGGTATTCGTTATATGCGGATGTAAACACCCACGGCCACAACTATCGCTTCCGCGTTATTAAAGCTGGTTCTGATTTTAATTATGAACAGTACGCTTTGATAGATTTCCTTTCTGAAGGAACCAAGGTGTTCCAGGAAGGTGTGGACGGATATACCGGCACCATGGATGTGAACCTCCGCCGCTGGACATCCGTTGGTAAGGAAGCCGACCCGCCCGCGGATGTCGGGGAACGCGCACATATGCGCCAGGGGCCGGCCTATGGCGATTTCAGCTCAGTGGGCCAATATACGGCGTTCCTGGTATACTTTGACGGAGTTCAGGATTTCCTGGAAGCTCTACCTAATGGTACAATTATCCAAGACGCAAGCCTGACTGTCTACCAGTGGTCGGGCGCCACAAGTACAAATGCCGCTGTGGAAGTATCAGCCGTGACCGATCCGAATGAAGACGGCATGTGGACGGAAACCACTTCATATTATCCTGATGGTTATAACCATGTTGACACCAATGCCGCTTATCGACGGCGCGATGTCGCTTGGACAGTACCACATATCATCGAGGAGATCGGACCGCCCCAGGTGTTGGCTGATTGTGGTGATCATGGTCCCGAGGTGGATTATTCGCAACTTCTTTCCGGCAGCGGTTACCACACCCTGGATGTACTGCCGATTATCACAGAATGGCAGAGCACCGAGGTTTACCAGGGATTCCACCTGACTACCGGCCTCCACCATTACGATGGCACCAATTCATACTTTAGTTATTTCATCACTCACGAAGGCGCCCTGGGCACCGCGGTCAACCAATATGTGTTGGGCGGCAGTGAACAGGCGGAATGGGCTCCGAAACTGGAGATCACCTATACGGTGCCGGCGTATATCCCGGGTGATATTGATCGTAGTGATAAAGTGGACTTCGCTGATTTCACCCTCTTGAAGATTGCTTATAGTTCCCAGCCGGGAGACATTAACTGGAATGAAAACGCGGATCTTGACAATACCGGCAAAGTAGATTTTGCAGATTTCCTAATCCTCAGGGATCACTATGGTGAAGAACGCTAATTATCGATAGGTAGCTATTAAATAGGTTAAATTAACATTACTTATCCCTGCCCGGGAGCAAGCTCCCGGGCAGGGATTTTTTTTCAAGGTAATATTTGAATTACGGTGGCTGATTTGGCGCACCGGGAATGTTTGCAGAGACTCACTTCATTTTGAAGCATTCACTTCCGTGAAAGACTTTCCTTGTATTTTTCGGAAAAGGCTTCCTGGTTGTTTCCCCACCATTCTTGCCATGCGGGAGAATCCGCCGGATATTTCTGGCCTGATATTTTTTGCAGGGTATTACAAGCGCCATCCTTGAGTGGCTGGCTGGGATTTTCCAACAGGTTGAGCAACTGTGCAATTGCTTCTGGATTGAGCAATTGTGCAAGGGTATCAGCAGCTAACCCTGAAATGATTGGGGATTTATCACCAAGAGCATTAATCAGGGGAATGACCGCGTTGGGATCCTGGGTATGTTGCATGAGCTTGGCGGCAATCCTTCTAGCCGTTTCACTCTGTTGATTTTCAAGGGCATTTAAAAGCGAACCGATATAACCGGAATAATTAATTTCGTTATTATATTCCAGTTCTTGGAGGGCCTTCTCAGCTTCTACCCTCAGTTCTTTAACTTCAGTATCCCTAAGCAGTTCCAAAATGGCATCCGGGGTTTTCATAGTTTTCAGCATGCCTATAGCTTGAGATTTTTCGGAGGAAGTTCCGCTCGATAAAATTCGACGAATAATCTTTAACGCCTGCGAACGGGCGTTATCGAGCTCGATCTGTGATAAAATCGATACCGCGGGAAGGGGATCGGTCATGGAAAGTTGTATCAGGTATGAAACCGCCTGATTGTCTTTTGTAAACTTTAATGCCTCAAAAGCCATGTTCCCAAGTTCCTTATCGTTGAGCCAGTAAAACAAGATCTTGGTTGCGGGGTTTCCGCCTATTTTGCTTAAGGCTTTCATCGCTTCATATTTGGCATTGCCTTCGGAAGCGAAAGGGTTAACTTTTGGTACTACGAAATTTGAGGAGTCTCCGGGGCGGCCCGTGTATCCAAACGGCATGAACCTTGAAAGATCCAAGGCAACAGCTTCGTCTCCGCCAATCAGTTTAATCAAAGGTTCAACCGCAGATTTTTTGCCGAGTTCGCCCAGGGCCTCCGCAACTTTTCGTTGCAATAGGTAATTCTCATCATCAAGCAATTCTAAAAGGAGATCTGCAGTGTTACGATCAGGATTATTTTGCAAGAACTCTATTGCCTTGATTTGAACCTCGAAATTAGTATTACGAAGCGCATATTGATCTCCCTGTTCTTTGTCCGGGAGGCGGTATACACGGATAGTATTGTCCAGGCTTCCAGAGGCAGCGTATTTTTCATTCTCTGAAAAACAAACCGAGGTGATTTCCCGGGTATGGCCGGTGAAAGATGCACGTGGAATCCCACTCTGGGTATCCCATAAAGCCACAACCTTCTGTCTTCCACCGGTAAGAGCGGATTGGCTGTCATGGGAAAGAGCAACAGCGTTGATTTCTCCCTTTGCTTCATCTCCGATGAAAATAACGTCTTCTGTTTGCTCGGAATCTATCCGAGTAAAAATTGCACCGCCAATAGAATTTCCAAATCCAGCAAGCATTAAGCCGTTATCGCTAGACAACGCCAAACAATTTGCCACCCCGGAAAGATCTTTCCTTGTGCTGCTGACCGGCAAGCCATTTAGTTTATAGGTGCGAGAAATTAACCAAGGGAGGGTGGAGGTATTGATTTGACTGGGGAAGGGGGTTGAAATGGCCTTAATTAAAAAGCCATAAATATCAAATTCTACTCCCAGTACTTTCCCGGGATTTTGCAACGGTTTATCAAACTCTCGCTTTATCAAATTCAAACGACCATCCCTGGTATCCAAGAGCATGGCAGCACTGTCATCACTGCCGGTAACTACCAAGGTGCTATATTCAGACCAGGAGATGCATCTAATCGCGGCGGAATGGGCTTTTACTGATGATAACGGTTTTCCAAAAGCAACATCCCAAAGGTATAGCATCCCGGATGCGCTGCCGGTTAAAATCAGCTTTTTGTCAGGTGAAAAGGAGATGCAGGTGATTGCGTTTGTGTGCCCGGCATATTCCTGGACGCTATTTCCAGTTTTAATATCCCATGAATACAAGCCGCCATTTTGATCACCAGAAAGAATCTGCCCGCTATTTGGGGAAAACTTTATGCAGGTTACCTCAGCGGGGGTCATAATGGTTTGGAATTCACCTGCCGGTCCGTCACCCAGATCTACAATAGGTATCAGAACATCAAAATCAGGCGCAGTCATAGCCATGGCTGCTCTGATATCTTCTCCCTTTGCCCTTGACCAAATTAAATCAGGGAATTTAGATCGTATAGAATCCTTGAAGGTAAAAGTCCAAACCTCTGGTTCCAAGATGAAAACCTTCTTTTTGATTGAGACAGAGCCATCATCAAAAAAGATAGTGGCAGAAAAATCCTTTTCATTTTTTAATGGAAAAACTTCAATTGCTTTAGGAGAGATAACTCTTTCAATAGAAGGCTCGGGAATTTGATAATCAGGTGGGCGAAAGGATGCGGGTCCCTGATATTGGACTTCTTCTGGAACCTCGCTATTGCCAAAAAAGATGCTAATTTTAGCAGGGGTTTTATTAAAAATATGAATTGATAATTCCCGAGATAGGTTAATTTTATCGGTAAAAACCGAAGCAGCCATGATCTTGGTTGCCACTGTACCTGGACTGGCTGCATCGGTGTCTTCTTCACCGCTAATCCACATGTATGCAGGCCGGTCATTTTGTAAAATTAGGTGCAGCGGGCCATAAACCCACAGTGCACCTTTGACTTCTTTTTGCTCCACTGCTTCAGATTCGGGTTGCTCTGAAGTTGATTCCAAAGCAGGAAGATTTGATTTATAGTAAAAAGTTTTGGTGAAGGTCTCGGAAATTGAGTCAGGTCTACCAAAAATGGAAACCAGTTCTTCAGTAGGTATTTCCCTCTGAACCGCAACGCTGGCCTCAAAATATGTTTTGCCGTGCCCTTGGCCGGTTTGCTGGATTACTAGACCTCTAGGGCGATCTGGAGAGAGGTAATAAAATACATCCCAATGCCGGTCTGGATATATTTCGCTTGGGGTTGCAACCATTTCAGGCAGCTTTACTCCCTCAATAGGTTCGACAGTATCCCCGGCAACGGCATTCTTAGGAGTGGGCGCCTCTCCGACAGCAATTTCAATACCCCCGGGAGGATTGACATCCTCCTCGCTTTGACTCTGACTTGGATCGGAGCGTAATCCGAAATACATGGTCAGAAGAAGAACAGCAATGCCAACTGCTGCGGAGGCAATGATATTAGGCTGCAAGGTAAATTTGTCCGGAAGGGCGGTAATTTCTTCCATGGTTTCATCTGCGGTGGGTTTAGCTTCCTTAACCTTTTCCACCAGTTTCTTGCCGGTGCGGAAGTTATAACCGCATTCGATGCAGATTATAGAGCCCTTTTCAATGGTTGACTGACATTTCGGACAAAGCATTTTTTCCGTAGGCGGTTCCGGCTTTTTAATTGTAAACGATGCGCCGCAGGCGGAGCATTTTCCACTTTTGCCATCATTATCATCCTGCAGCTTAAACCTTTTGCCGCAACCAGGGCAGATAAATCGAAACATGTGTAATCTCCTTAATATAATATATTATTATTTCATGACCAAGAGGGGAGCGATTATGGGAAATAAGTATAAATAAAAATAAAAGAATAAATTCGCCCCAGCTAACATCTTACTAATTGCGCAGATTATATTATACCACAGAACAGACAAAATGAAATTTGAATATTGTCTTTGCGGGATTTATTATTTAGTTTCATATATTTACAATTTATGTAAATCACAGTGCTTGCGGCAAGAGGAATTTTACAGAGTTTTAAACCAATGATGACTTATCCTTAATGCCAATCTTATGTGGCATTATAAAACATTAAATATAAACAAGGTTAGTTAATGACAAAGACACTATTCAATTCAAGGTTTGTATGATTTATTGCAATAAGAAGATATTATGAGGGATTAGAACGCTGTAACTACACATAAAATAAAAAGATAGATTCCTGCTGAAGAATTCTAATAATTATACTTTAATTAATTGCTGATTTACAATAACCTGTAATAAGAAAACACTTAACTAAACAAAGGTAGTTAATTTGGGAGAGAGCACTGCTGATGAAACAACTACTATCCGGAAATGAAGCAATCGCGCGCGGAGCCTACCAGGCCGGGGTTACGGTGGCGACCGGTTATCC
>JAFGNG010000013.1 GCA_016927125.1 Planctomycetota bacterium
GAATCCTGCCGCAAGCTCGCTTCCGCCCAGGGGATACCGCTCGTGGAGGTCATGCGCCTGGCGGAAGCGGCCGCGCGCGAGCAAGTGTCTTTCTCTTGACAAAACCTGCAAGTGAATGACAATACCTACCAGTAGGTTATGGGGATAATTTCCACATCCGGGACAACCGGGGGTACGGTACAACATCCTGAAATTTAAACCTATGCTGATACCAACGCCAACGTGGTTGAGAATTTGGATTTTGAAGATGTTACCATTTCCACGGGGACACGGATTGGCTTGACATTACTGCCATGACTTCGAAACTTGGGGAGCCAAACAAGTAAGTATTGCGCCAGACAACCGGTCATGTATTTCCAGGGAGGGTTGAAATGATTACGCAAGAAATGCCCGCTACTATCTCCGGCCTGCCGAATATCTGCGGTGATGAAGAAACCGTTGCCGGCGCCACCTGCGGCACCGAGCCGGTCTACCTGACTGAGAGCGATATCGACTTCGGCTCAATCCAGAGCGCCTTTGCGATCGCCCTGCACATGCAGCAGCCGCTCATCCCCGCGGGCGGAGGTGATCTCCAGAAGGCCAGCATTATCAGCAACCTCAAGTACATGATGGAGCACCTGGAAATCCAGGACAACCACAACGCCTCTGTCTTCCACTGGTGCTACAAGCGCATGGGCGAGTTTATCCCGCAGCTCGTGGCCGAGGGCAAGTCCCCGCGCGTCCTGCTGGATTATTCCGGCTGCCTGCTGTACGGGCTGGTGGAGATGGGGCTGACGGATGTCATTGATAGCCTGCGCCAGATCACCACCGACCCTACCTATCGCCGCTATGTGGAATGGATGGGCTGCACCTGGAGCCACGCAGTCGCGCCTTCCACCCCGGTGCAGGATTTCCGCCTGCATGTCAAGGCGTGGCAGCACTACTTCGCCGCCCTCTTCGGCCTGGAGGCCTTGCAGAGGGTGAAAGGCTTTTCCCCCGCTGAAATGGCTCTGCCGAACCATCCGGAGGTCTTTTACGAATTCGTCAAGACCCTGAAGGAAGCCGGCTACTGGTGGGTGCTGGTACAGGAGCATACCATTGAGGATCCTGAAACCGGCAACGGCATTACCAACCCGCATCTTCCCCACCGCCTGGTGGCGCGCAACTCCCAGGGGGAGGAACTCAGTATCATCGCCATTATCAAGACCCAGGGCAGCGATACCAAGCTGGTCGCCCAGATGCAACCCTATTACGAGGCCAAGACCTTATCGCGCGTTGACTTGGCCGGGCAGAGCATTCCGCTCTTGGTGACACAGATCGGCGATGGCGAGAATGGGGGCGTGATGATGAATGAATTCCCCGGGGTTTACCAGCAGGCGATCTCGGAAGCCAGCCATTCCCAGACACCCGCACTTAATGTCACCGAATACCTCGAGTACCTGATGTCACTGGGGATTACCGAAAATGACTTCCCGGCAGTGCAGCCAGTCATGCAAAAGCGCATCTGGGATACCTTTACCCCTGGCGGGGGCGTGGAGAAGCTGGAGGCGTGCATCCGCAAGATTGAAAAGGATGATAATACCTTCCATATGGAGGGCGGGAGCTGGACCAATAATATCTCCTGGGTGGAGGGTTACGAGAATGTCCTCGGCCCCATGAATACGGTCAGCGCCGCCTTCGCGGAGAAGGTCTTAAAGAGCAATGCCAGCACCAGCGAGCACCGCTATCGCAACGCGCTCTTCTACCTGCTCTTGACCCAGACAAGCTGTTACCGTTACTGGGGGCAGGGGATCTGGACCGCGTACGCGCGCGAGCTCTGCCGCCGGGCCATGGCTATCATTAATAACGACTTTTAGCTCCGGGGAGCGGGTGGGCGCATGAAATCGACACCCTTATCCCGACAGGGAAGCCGCCCCGCCCGCCGCTTGCTGCGGATCTATGAAAAACTCCTCAAAACCTTCGGGCCGCAGGGCTGGTGGCCGGCAGAAATCTCCTTCGAGATGATGGTCGGTGCTTTTTTAACCCAGACCACCTCCTGGAGCAATGCCGAACTCGCCCTTGATAATCTGAAAGCAGCGGGAATTCTCTCCCCGGAAGGCATCTCTGCCTGTCGACATTCAACCCTGGCCCGCCTGATTCGCCCCAGCGGATACTTCAATCTCAAAGCTAAACGGCTAAAGAGCTATGTGCGCTGGTTTATAGAAGCCTGCGACGGTAAGACTGAAAACCTCTGTGCGATGGATTTGGCTGAGGCCCGCTCCCAACTGCTCAAAGTCTACGGCGTGGGGCCGGAGACGGCTGACAGCATCCTGCTCTACGCTGCCGGGCACCCGACCTTTGTGGTCGACGCCTATACCCGGAGGATCTTTTCCCGCTTAGGCTGTTTTAAGGAGAAGGCGTCCTATGAGGAGATGCGGGCCTATTTCATGAAATACCTGCCTGCCGAGCGCCAGCTATATAACGAGTACCACGCCCTGATCGTTGTCCTCGGCAAGAATCATTGCCAGCCCCGTCCGCAATGCGGGGAATGCCCGCTCCGAAGAGAACGGCACACCTACCGGCAGATTGCAGATTAACGATAGTCTTTTTGGTATTTTTTCGGCAGCTTGCGCTCTATTTGCTGCGCCTTCCGATAGGATGGGGAATTGCGGTTCGGGGATTCCAGGATGGTATACAGAATCTTGGCGGCAGCGGCGAAATTTTCCACCTTCTGATAATGCTCCACCAGCGCCAGGCGCCAGTTGTCGGCAATATGTACGTTGCCCTGTTGTTCGATAGCTTCCTGCCAGAGCAGGATGCCCTCGCTGGGGTTATTTTTGACAAAAGCCAACCAACCGGAGATATATTTGAAATATGCGGATTGGTACGCGCTCTTTTCAGATGGCTCGATTCGGGCAAGATAGCCTTCCAGCTTTTCCAGCAATAAATAATTCATGTCCTTGTCTAAGATGCCCAGGACAAGTTCAGCGAAACTCATCTGTTTATCGAATTCCGTCTCGACGGAGCCCATCACAACATCAAAAAGCTCCAGCAGCCGGGTGTTGGCATTCAATTGGTTGTAAAACGGGATGAGCGAAATCACAAGATCGATATCGCCGGGATTTTTCTCAAGCAGCCTATCCATTGCCTGCACTGCTTCTTCAGGGTAACGCCCCCGGGGGAGGGCTTGTTTAAAGTCATCCAGCAGGCAGTCCGCCTTGCTGCCTTCCCGCATGGCGGCGAAGACCGCCTGGTTCAGCGCCTCCTCAAACTTCTTATCCGGGTGCTTGACCTTATTGCGCGGTTCTTTTAAGAGTTGCCGCCGGTCTGCGTCGTTCCGACTGGTGATATTCTCCTTGAAAGGCGGGCTGGCAGCGATTAGCCCCTGGACATAAACCTGGGCAGCCTCTTCATAGCGGCCCAGGACGTAAAGTTGCTCGCCAAGGTCGTTATAGGCCGCGAGGTTATAGGGATTCTCCTCCAGGGCGGAACGGTAAGCTTGTACAAAGCGGTTTTTCAGCTCAAAGTTGGCTTCCTGCGGTTCTTCTTCCACCAATACCAGGGTACGGGTCGCGGGGAAGTAATTGGTTTTAACCAGCTTGAGGTAATGCTCACCCGCCTTGAGATCGTCAAACTTGTACGGGGTCCGGCCATGCTGGGTCCCGTCCAGAAAGACCAGCGCGCCGTCGGGAGTGGAGTTTACAGTCAAACTGCATTTCGGGCTAACAGCGAGAGAGATCTCCAGTTTTTGGGATGCCTCCAGGTTTACTGCCTGCTGGTACGGCTGGTAGCCGTCGCGATCCAGGCGCAGGGCATGCATGCCCGCGTGCAACTCATTAATTTCTATAGGCGTAAGTCCGCGAAACACGCCATTCAGGTAAACCGAGGCATCAGGGGTGCTGCTGACAGACAAAGTAAGGTTTGCCGGGCCGGCATGGCCATCGCCGGGATTTGCGATATATTTTCTGATCGCAAAGGTTCCAATCGCAACGGCAACAGTGATGATCACTATCAGAATAAAACCAAGAAGTCTTTTCACAGCAATTCCCCGGCGCAAGTTATTGAAAGCAAAAAAACATCCCTACAGAAATTACCAGAGCAGTATCCCTGAGGCAAGGATTAACCTTGTCCCGGCAGGGCTTATGACTTTTTATGTCCCTTGGGTACGCCGCATCCCTCGACCCCGCATCCAGGGCAGGTAGCAGGGTCGCATTTGTCGGTAAATACACCTTCCAGGGCGCGCTCATACTCCCGGCGCAGGAAATCCTTCTGGAGGCCAAGATCAATCTGCTCCCATGGAAGAACGCTGTCCAGCGCCAGTTTTCGGCAGGCATACTCCTCAGGGGTGGTGCCACAGCTTGCAAAGGCTTCCTGCCACGCTGCTGGCTGGAAGTATTCGCTCCAGGCGCACAGACGCGCCCCCTGGCGCCAGGCTGCGAGCATAATCTTCCCCACTCCCCGATCTCCACGCGCGATCATGCCCTCCAGTAAAGAAGTCTGGATATCATGCGTCTTGTAACTAACCCGCTTGCGATCTACCCCGGCAGCAATCCATCCCTGTTTCTCCAGTAGGGATTGGGGGGTATCCATGGCTATCCACTGGAAAGGGGTCCAGGGCTTGGGCACAAAATTGGCGACCGAGAGCGTGGCCGCTGCCCCCTTGCCTTTGCTTTTCAGCCTTGCTACCCGGTTGGCCAGTGAAGCTATCGCCCGCACATCCTCCTCCGTTTCCGTGGGCAGGCCGATCATGAAGTAGAGCTTTATAGTGCGCCAGCCCGCCCGGAAAGCAGCCTCGGCGCCTTCAAGCAGGTTATCTTCAGTAACCTGCTTGTTGATCACCTTGCGCAAGCGCTCGGTCGCAGCCTCCGGGGCAATGGTGAAACCGCCTTTTCGCACTGATTTGACCTGCTGGGGAATGCCGCGCAGGGCAGTATCTACCCTGAGTGACGGCAGGGAGAGGCTGACCCCCTTGGGAGCGAATTCCCGATCTAATTCCGTAATCAGCCGGGAGAAATCCGAATAATCGCTGGTAGAGAGGGACAAGAGCCCGATTTCGTCATAACCGGTTGCGGCATAATAATCTTTGGCAATTTCGAGCAATGACTCAACCGATCGCTCCCGCCGGGGACGGCTTGCCATGCCAGCCAGGCAGAAGCGGCAGCCATTGGGGCAGCCCCGCATGATTTCCAGCGTCACGCGCTCATGCGTGGTCTCCACCACCGGTACTACGGGCTTGCGCGGGTGGGGAGCTTGATCGAAATCCATTACGATCCGGCGGGTAATTTTTTTTGGTATATCAACAAATAATGGAACTATGCCGGTTTCATCGCTTTGATATAACGCGGGCGCGTACCACCCACTGCAAGAGCTTACCAACGCACGCAGCAGCTCTTCCCTGGTCATGTTATTGCGCTCGAGGCTTCGCCAGCACGCGATCAGCTCAGGGAGCGCTTCTTCGCCTTCACCAATCAAGAACAGATCAATAAAGTCTGCAAAGGGTTCGGGATTGTATGCACCTGTCCCTCCGGCAATCACCAGCGGCACTCCGGCGCCTCGATCTTTGGCGAGAAGCGGGATCCCGCCCAATTCCAGCATGGTCAGGAGGTTGCTGGCGCAGAGCTCGTACTGAATGGAGAAACCGACGAGATCACACTCTGATAATGGAGTGCAGGTTTCCAGCGTAGAGAGGGGCAGGCTTCGCTGGCGCAACTGCCCCTCCATGTCCGGCAGGGGGGTGAAGGCCCGCTCCGCGGCAATCCCGCTCAGATTATTCAGAATTTCATACAGCACCCGCAGGCCGTGATGGCTCATCCCCACCGAATAGGAATCGGGGAAGCAGAGCGCGACCCGGCACGCAACCTCCTGCGAGGGTTTGACCACTGAGTTCCACTCCCGTCCGGTGTATTGCCCCGGCGTGGAAACTTCCAGCAGGAAGGAGTTCAGAGCTGCTTCAAACTCGTTCTGATCCATATAAATCCGCCTGTAATGCAATTAAAAATAAAACTTAAGCGCGTTTAGCATAACGCATAGCAGGGTTAAAATCCAGACTTTAGAGGCATAACCCCCATTAAAACCACTTTTTCATTGCTTTTTTACCTTACAACCCTATATTATTTGACCTTCGGATAGGCTATTCCTGTCAAAATCCTTACCTTAACTTGACCTCAAGGATGAAAAGACGGTTGCGGTTTATCTTAAGTGCAACATTGGTTATAGTGTTGCAACTGTGTAAGCTACAACTTGGCCAAGCAGTTAGACAGCTTTTTGGGGTATGGTTATGAAACTTGAAATCAGTATTGACCAGATGATTGATAATCTCCTGGAGATGGCGATCACCGAGGATATCGGGCCGGGGGATATAACTTCCCAGTGCATCCTGCCAGAGGAAGAGCGCTGTATAGCTGATTTTATTACGCGCGAAGACGGCATCATGGCCGGCGGCAAGGTGGTCAAGCGGCTGTACGAGAAGATCGCCCCGAGCATCAAGCTGGAGCAGAAGATTGCCGATGGCGAACCCATCACGGCCGGCGCCATCCTCGCCACCATCTCCGGCAGCGCGCGTGAGATCCTCGCCGGGGAACGGATTGCCCTCAATATCCTGCAGCGGATGTGCGGGATCGCAACCCTCACCCATAAATACGTCAAAGCTGTAAATGGCACCAAGGCCAAGATTGCCGACACCCGCAAGACTGTCCTCGGCTGGCGCGCTTTGGACAAGATGGCGGTCGTCATGGGCGGGGGGATCAACCACCGCCACGGCCTCTTTGATATTTTGCTCATCAAGGACAACCATATCGCGCTCGCGATCAAGGAGTGCGAGGTCGCCTCGGCATCCTGGGCAGTACGCACCGCGCGCGCGCAGACCGATCTCCCCATCGGGGTGGAGGTGGATACCATTGACCAACTCCAGGCCGTGCTGGAGGAGGAGCCGGATATTGTGCTTCTCGACAATATGACCCCGGAGATGCTGCACAAGGTGGTTGCGCTGACCGATAAGATTTGCAAAGCAGAAAAACTCCGCCGGCCCCTGTTGGAGGCTTCCGGCGGGATTACCCTCGCCAATGTCAAGGCGATTGCCGAGAGCGGCGTGGACCGCCTCAGCGTCGGCGCCATCACGCACTCGGTGCCGGCACTGGATATTGGCCTGGATATTGAATAAGGTTTGTTCTGGAGAGAAAACTGTGGGGCAGGAAATGCCGAAAGAGCTCTCGCGCCACATACTGGCCACAGGCCGGATTCTGGAACTGGCCGCGATCAAGTGGCAGGGTTCTGACGGCAGCACGCACGAGTGGGAAGCAGTCAACCGCGTTGGCGACCGCGCCGCTGTCCTGATC
>JAFGNG010000014.1 GCA_016927125.1 Planctomycetota bacterium
GATAACGGTAGCGGCGATCGGCAGGATCGAGCAGCTCCCGGCGGCAATCCGCGCAGATGTTGGCGTCCGGGGTGATGGCGACGCTCCGTTGCGGTTCAGATTTTGATTCCAGGATGCTAAACTTTTCCGGAGGCGGTTCGTTTAGATCTTCAACCGCAATGTGGTTAATTGACGACAGGGGCGGCGGGGAACTGCGTAGCTCGCTCACAAACCCGTCCATGGCCTGCGGCTTGCCGAAGATGCGGATAAAGACGCCCTGGCTGCTGTTATAGACGTCGCCTGTAAGCCCCATCTTGACCGCCAGGTTGTGGACGAAGGGTCGGAAGCCAACCCCCTGGACTATGCCGTCAACATGGATTGCTTTGCCAGCAGGTATTTGCAAAACTCTTCTACTCCTTCGCCGGTCTTCGCCGACAGCTTGAAGGTATCAAAGCCTTGGTTCAGGCTTTCACATTCTTTAATCGCGCGTTCGGGATCGAATTCCATTTGGGGTTGGAGATCGATCTTAGTAATCAGCAATACCTTGATCCTCCGGAAGATGGAAGGATACTTCAGCACCTTGTCATCCCCCTCGGGCAGGGAGATGAGCGCCGCCTTCATGTGCTCGCCGAGGTTATAAGAGGACGGACAGACCAGGTTGCCGACATTCTCGATGATCAGCAGCTTGCAGCTCAGGGACTCCAGCTTGATCTCATCCAGCGCCTTGGAGACGCGCTGGGCGTCGAGATGGCAGGAGCCGCCGGTCTCGATCTGGCAGGCGATGCTCCCGGCCTTTTCCACGCGCTCGGCATCGCGCCGGGTCTGGACATCACCCTCGATTACTGCCAGGTCTTTTTGCAAAATCTTTGCCAGGGCCTCCAACAAAGTAGTCTTGCCGCTGCCGGGGGAGCTGATCAGGTTGACTGCGAACATCCCACAGGCTTCTATCCGGCGGTGATTTTCAGCCGCGATTTCATCATTCTTGTTCATCGCGGGCTTGGCGATCTTGACTTCCTTACGGCCTGGTGTTTCCGGCATCTTACTCCTCCTCAATTTCCACCTTATCCAGGGTAAACTCTTCTCCACTTAAAATAATCCTGTCTAACTCGCCGCAGCGCGGGCAGAGCTCGAACAGGTCACGGGTTTCATATTCCTGGCCACAGGCCCGGCATTGAATCCGCGCTGGAACTTCGTTGACCGCCAGTTCCGGCCGCCCGAAGCCCTCCATCTCCGCCAGCTCGGTAAAACAGAAGCGCAGGGATTCGGGATTAACCCCGGAGAGCGGGCCGATGGTGACGGTGGCCGAGATCAACGCCTGCTTACCCCCAAGCTGGTCTTCAACAATCTTCAGCATATCGCTGGCGATGGAAAATTCATGCATAAGTTAACATATCCTCGGCATCTGTTCGCCGCGCGGCGGAATCACTACCCGGCGGCTGCCAATCGCGGTAACCAGTTCCAGCGGATAGCGACCGCGCTCCAGGATCCTGCCGATGATGGCCGCCTCGCTGGTCAATGCCAACCCGCGCAGACACGCCAACGCCTTCGCAGCATCCTCTTCCGGCACTATTGTGATGAACCTGCCTTCGCAGGCAACATGCAGGGGGTCAAGCCCAAGAATTTCACAGGCTGCTGATTGAGCCGGGTCAGAGGGAATGGCTTTCTCCTCGACCTCCACAGTCACCGCTGAGTTTTCCGCAATATCATGCAGCGCCATAGATAAACCACCGCGGGTGAGGTCACGCAGAACCCGGAGGGTAATCCCGCTTTTTATCAAGGCTTCCACCGCACCGTTAAGCGGCGCGACATCGCTCTTGACCGGGGTTGAGAGTTTGAATTCTCCCCGGCTCAGCATTACTGCCAGACCGTGCAGCCCGAGGGCTCCGGAGAGAATAATACAGTCTCCCGGTTTGGCGCTGTGCGAGGAAACCTCCAGGTTATCCGCTACCACGCCAATCCCGGCGGTATTGATATAAAGCCCGTCGGCGTCACCCTTCGGTACCACCTTGGTGTCGCCGCAGACAATCTGGACCTGCGCCTCCTGAGCTCGTTCCGCAATCGAATCGAGCACGCGCCGCAGCTCCTCCAGGGGCAGGCCCTCTTCGAGAATCAGTGCCAGGGAGAGATAGAGTGGCCGCGCGGCCGCCATCGCAAGGTCATTGACAGTCCCACAGACCGCGAGATCGCCGATATTCCCGCCGGGAAAGAAGATTGGCGAAACAATATAGGAGTCGGAGGTAAAGGCCAGGCGCTCGCCCGGGGAGGCAAAGACCGCGGAATCATCCAGCTGGTCAAGGCAGGGATTGGCAAAGCGGCTGGCGATTTCTTCGCGGATCAATTGCGAGGTCAGCAGGCCGCCGCCACCGTGGGCGAGGAGAATTTTCTCTTGCATTGGGGTTCCATTCAATCTATCTTAGCTTACGAAAGTAGTAACTTCTAACCGCGAAACAGCTTTATTTCAAGGGATTTCTCCGGGGAAGCAGCTTTTAGCCCCAGGATTAAGCCGAAAACTAGCCAAAAGGACACC
>JAFGNG010000172.1 GCA_016927125.1 Planctomycetota bacterium
ACCCAACTGCTTGGCGAAGAAGTCCACCACGCACTGGGTGCGCTCCGTGCGCACCTCCGCAACTGCCACCCGCAGACCCGCCAGGCCATCCTTGCCGGATTCCGGGCCGAAGAGCGGGTGGGTGCTGATAATCTCGCAGTGGGGAGGGAGGTACTCCAGCATCAGCTCGACCGGGCGCACCTTGACCGAGGCCACGTCCATGACCAGCGCCCCGGGCTGGATGTATTCCGCGATCTGGGGAAGGATCTGGATAAAGGCCGGAATCGGCACTGACAGAGCCACGATCTCGCAGGCGGCGGCCTCTGCAATCGGCACATCTGCAATACCCTCGGGTAGCGTTCCTGCTTTTATCCCGCTACGGTTCCACACTGAAATTTTAAAGTGGGGTTGGAGATACGGCAGCATAAACTTGGTAAAGGCGCCGCAACCGATGATGCCGAGGGTTTGCATGTCTGCTCCGTTTCTTATTTCTATCGGGTGCGCTTCAATCGGAAGCAACCACGCTATAGGTTAGTTCGCCCATGCGCTTGCCGAGTTCGAACTCGCGGATATTCTCGATGGTGGTGCTGGCGATATTGGCGAGCGCCTCCGCTGTTAAAAATCCCTGGTGGCTGGTAAGCATCACATTGTTGAAGGTGGTGAGCCGGGCCAGCACATCATCGGCCATCACCTGATGGGAAAGGTCCTCAAAGAAATATTCACTCTCCTCTTCATATACATCCAGGCCTGCGAAGCCGATCTGGCCGCTCTTGAGGCCGTCCAGGAGGGCAACCGCATCGATCAAGGCTCCCCGGCTGGTATTGATAAGCATAACGCCGCGCTTCATCTTTTGCAATGCTTCGCCGTTGATCAGGTGGTAAGTTTCCGGGGTCAGCGGGGCATGCAGGCTGATAATATCTGCTTTCGCAAACAGCTCATCCAGCTCTACCAGGTGGACTCCTGGCCTCTCGGTAAGGCTGGGGTCTTCGGGCTTGGTGTAGACCATAATCTCGCAGCCGAACCCCAGGAGGATATTCATGAGGCACTGGCCGATTTTGCCAGCGCCAATAATCCCGGCGGTCTTACCATAGAGATCGAAGCCGACCATTCCCTTGAGGGAAAAGTTATTATCGCGTACGCGGTTATAGGCGAGATGGGTCCGGCGGTTGAGCGCCAGGATCAGGGCAACCGCGTGCTCCGCCACCGCGTGCGGGGAATAAGCCGGTACCCTCGCCACTGTGATGGCGTTGCGTTCGCAGGCTTCCAGATCGACATTATTATATCCCGCGCAACGCAGGGCGATCATTTCAATCCCCAGGCCGGCAAGTTCCTCAATGGTTGTCGTGTCCAGGGTGTCATTGACAAAGGCGCAGACCGCTTTGAAGCCAGCCGCCATAGAGACGGTCTGCTGCGTCAAGCGGGGCTCGAAAAACTTGTAGACATAATCATAGGGATTGTACTTTTCAAAAGCTGTTTCGGTATAAGGTTTCGAATCAAAAAAAGCGACCTTGAAGCGATGGTCCAGATCGCTACTCATCAATTTTGCCACAATCGAGGTTTCGCGCCGTAGGTGGCGGCTGAGGGAATAAAGCATGGCCTTGGAAAGCGCGCTGTGTTTTTCGCTTAACCGCTGAAAGGTCAGGTAATCCAGAACCCAAGCCTTGGTTTCGCTGATTGCCCGGAGAGTTGCGGAACGGCGATCCTGCCCGAAGAGGCACATCTCCCCAGCAATATCGCCTTCTTGTAAAATGGCTACTTCCACCGGGATCCTGTCCTTGCCCAGTTTGAATACCGCAACTTCACCGGTATCGATAATAAACATTTCGTTACCGGGTTCGCCTTCATTGCAGAGCACCTCCCCCTCGGCAAAAGTAACATTCTGCATCTTATCCCGCAGCAGGTTGAGTGCATTATCTTCCAGGCTGGCAAAGTATTTGACCTTTTTCAGGAATTTAGTTAGGCGATTTTTTTCTTCCATGTCTCTATCCACCAAAAAAATAACCCGGTTAATCTGATGGTTTTCCTACCAGCAGGTAAGCTAACACTTAAAAATCATCGCTAAAAACCCTATAATTATCCAAGTCTTATCGTGCCCTTCTGCTTTGTCAAGTAAAAGCTCTGGCATAGCGGGGCTGGTTTTCCATAATGTAAGGCGTTAGAATATTAACCTTATGAAATTGAATCCCGGTTGCCGGTTTTCTGGAATTTTAGACTATGTCTGATGCTAATAGAAAAAGCACAGCTATCAAGAATGGGGGCCTGGCTGAGCGCAACCGCTTCGGCACCTTCGGCGGAGTCTTCACCCCCAGCATTCTGACCATCCTTGGCGTGATTCTCTTTATGCGTGCCAACTTCGTCCTGGGCGAAACCGGCATCATGGGCGCGGTTATCATCCTGTTGATTGCGAAATCTATTACTTTTTTGACCTCCCTTTCAATTGCCGCTATCAGCACCAATATGCAGGTCCGCGGCGGCGGCTCATACTACCTGATCAGCCGCGTACTCGGCCCGGAATTCGGCGGGGCCATCGGCATCGCGCTCTTTTGCGCGCTGGCGTTGTCGGTGCCGTTTTATGTGCTGGGCTTTACTGAGGCGCTCTGCCGCAGCATTCCCTCCTTGGTGCCACATTTCCAGCTTATTGCCTTTGCCACTGCCGGGGCGCTCTTTGTAATCGCTTATATTGGTGCCGGATGGGCTATTCGAACGCAATATTTTATCATGGCCTTCCTCTTCCTGGCTATTATTGCCTTCATGGGTGGAGCAGTCTTTAATTTCAAGGTTTCCCGCTTCCTGGAAAACTGGGGTGCGCCTGATCCTGAGAGTCTGAAACAACTTAGCCTGCCGTTACTCGGCTTCTGGGCGGCGTTTGCGCTTTACTTCCCCGCCGTAACCGGCATTGATGCCGGGGTCAATATGTCCGGGGATTTGAAAGAACCGTCCAAGAGTATCCCGCGAGGCACTATTTCGGCAGTATGTGTGGGTTTTCTGGTCTACCTGGTTCAGCTTCTCCTGGCGGGAGGGTCTTATGAGCGGGTGGATTTAATCCAGAAACCTTTCCAACTCCTCAAGGAAAATGCCCTCTTCAATACCTGGTATTTAGTGGTTGCAGGCGTCTTTGCTGCCACCTTATCCAGTGCCCTGGGGAGCTTTCTTGGCGCCCCGAGGGTCCTGCAGGCAGTCAGCCGCGACCCCGTGCTCCTATTCCTGCGACCCTTCGCCAAGGGTACTATTGGCAAGGATGAGCCACGCCGCGCCTTGATTTCGGTGGCGATAATTACTGCTATCATCCTCTTCCTGGCAGGGAATGAAGCCGGCGGCGGAGCCTTGAACTTGGTTGCTGTTATTGTAACCATGTTCTTCCTATACACTTATGGCATTATCAACCTGGCCGCCTTTGTGGAGGCATTGGGAGGCAATCCCTCCTTCCGGCCGGTCTTCCGTTTCTTCCATTGGGGCACTGCCCTGCTCGGAGCAGTTGGCTGCGTGGTCGTAACCTTCCTGATCAACCCAGTTGCCGCCCTGGTAGCAATCTGTTTGATTGCAATCCTGTACTGGTATGTCACCACCCGCCACCTGGAAGCCAGTTTTGGGGATGCGCGCCGCGGCCTGGTGTACGCTTCCGCACGCAAGAGTTTGCTGCAACTTGCCAGTATGGAAGAAGATCCGCGCAACTGGCGACCGAATATCCTGAGCTTCTGCGGAAATCCCGCTTCGCGGGAGATGCTGGTTAACTTTTCGGTTTGGATGGAGTCCGGGCGGGGTTTTGTGCTGCTGGTGAATATTTTAACCGGCTCTTATGAAAATGTTAAGAAGTACCGGGAATCCGCGTTTAAACAATTGAAGGAATTCTGCCGCGAGAATAATATTCAAGCCTTCCCCATGGTGGTAGCGGCGGACAGCCTGGAGGAAGGGGTCTCCATCATTCTCCAGACCGCCTCGATCGGGCCGATCCGGCCGAACCTGGTCGCCTTCGGCTGGCCCAAGGTGATAGAGCACACCCACGCACTCGGCCGCCAGATGCGTATGGCTGAGGAGATCGGCATGAGTTTGGCAGTGGTAATCGGCCGCGACATGCCTAAACCCCGAGAAGGCAAGCGCATTGACCTCTGGTGGCGAGGCCAGAAGAATGGCTCCATCATGTTTATCCTCTCGCACCTTATCACCTGCAACTGGGAATGGGGCAAGACCACTATTCGGGTGCTGCGGGTGGTGGAGAACGAGGCGGGCAGGGCTCCTGCCCGCGTCGCGCTGGAAGAATTGGTTGCAGGCTCCAGGGTAAGGGCGCAGGTGCAGGTAGTCGTCAGCGAGAGGCCTTTCAGCGAAGTCCTGCGCGATCACTCGCAAGACGCTGCCTGCGTGGTGCTAGGGTTTATCCCGCCCCGGGAAGGCGAGGAAGAGGCTTGGTATAACAACTGTGAAGCCCTCCTTAACGGCATGCCGGCAACGCTCCTGGTATCCTCCACCGGAGGGGAGGATATGATGGCGTAACAACTTTGCTAACATTGGTTTGCTTGTCGATTTCATGCCAGTTTCACGCCTTTTCAAGCCTTAATAAAAACAAAAAAACCAAAATCCTTGCCGTAAGCTATGGCTTTTCATATATTTTAGGCTGGGGATTTAGCCCCAGTTACTGATTTGCAATCATGCTTATAATGTAATAATATTTTACCCCGCTACAGGATTGCTGGCGGGATTAGGTTAGAATCACTTTCATGCATTTAAATATTTTAAGGAAAAGAATGTACACTCCTGATAAAGCTGCGTTTATCGAATTGGCCAAGCAAGGCAACATTGTGCCGGTCTATAAAATCCTGATGGCCGATGCCATGACCCCGGTACTGGCATGTGACCGGCTTACCAATAATAGCAAATACGCTTTTTTATTGGAATCCGTGGTGGGGGGTGAAAAGATCGGGCGATACTCCTTCCTGGCTGCCGATCCCGTGGCAGTATTCCGCTCCAGCGGCAAGAAGATAACCCTGCAGGGCTTTGACAGCCTTGATAACGTAGTTGAAGAGGAGCATGATTGCCCTCTCGACCGCTTGGCTGAGCTGATGGCCGACTATCAGCCGGTGC
>JAFGNG010000173.1 GCA_016927125.1 Planctomycetota bacterium
CGCGCCATATTCGCCAGGCAGCTCGACCTTGAGCGGGACGGCAATCAGCGCAACATTGCAACCGGCCGCCACCTGCCGATAAACGCGGGGGTGGTCGTCTGTGATGTTTTCGCAGATGTCCCGGTAGACCGCCCGGATGATGTGGCTCAGATTCTCCGCCGTGGCGTTGAAAGAGCGGTATGGCCGCTGGTCAAAACTGCTGGGGCCGGGTTCGGAATGCAGGATCATGAAGCGGTCGAGGCTGCGCCAGTAGTTATAGAGGCTCTCCACGAATTCATGGAGCGTCCAGCGGTTCTCTGCCCGGGTCAGGTGCCCTGCCCACGGCAACATGCTGGCGGCCTGCTCCAGGGGGATGCCGCTGAGAACGCGCAGCAGTTCGACAATCCGGTCGAACGGTTCGCCGCCCGGATCTGGAAAAAGAAAGGGTTTGCGCAGCGGGGATTCGTGCCGGTTCAGCTTTTCCCAGTAACGCCGGAGGATCTCGACGAAAATTTCGCTCTGCAGCAAATCCCGCGAGGAGGTGCAGATCCGGTCTCGGACATGCAGAATTGACTTTCGGCCTTCAAAGACATGGGTCTTGTCATCCATTAGAGATGCATCCTTCCAGAGTCATCACCTAAGAAAAACGAGTGCGTTTCCTGTGACTGGCAGCTTTCCCGATCACGGGCTCGCGCCAGCGCTCGCAACCGCCCGCAAGTTGGGTTTAATTATACCAGAACCAAAATTCAGCCTGCTTATGCTATCTAAACTTACCCGGGTGTCTATTAAAAACTTCCCGAGAATAATTTTAAGGCCAGCCCGGACATTTCCCCGGTAATTTTATGCTTTTTATATTGACGGTAAATTTTTGCCCATTATATTTATGCCTCATTAGCATATAATCTGGGGAGTAAAAATGGACAGTCAAATCATTGGTTTGAAGATTGCGCGCTTGCGCAAGGAAAAGCATCTCACCGGGATTGAGCTGGCCCGGCGCGCCGGCCTGTCGCAACCGCAGCTCTCGCGCCTGGAAAACGGCAAGCAGGGCTTGCGCAGCGCTACCCTGACCCGGCTCGCTTCGGCGCTGGAGGTGCAGCCGGCATACTTCTTCGAGGAAGAACAGGCCGCGCTTTCCACCCTTAAGCAGAAGGAAAAGCAGAGCCGCAAGGCGATCGGGCAGAGCTTCACCGACGAGATCTTTCTCGGCGTCGGGAATATCGCGCTCACGCCGGGATACGAGCAGATCCTGCGCAAGCTCTCCGTGGCGCTTTCCAAGGATGACTGCGACCGCCGCACCCTCCGGCAACTCCTTAACCGGATCCTCGGGATGAATAACACCGAGAGGGAGAAGCTCTTTGTGCGCCTGGTGCGGAAATAAGCCGGGCCCTGACAGCCGCCTGCCTAACCTGTTTTGCCAATTCGTGAAAGGTTTGTATGCGCCATCTATTCCTTGCTGATCTTCACCTCCTGCCGGGTCCGCAACCGGGGCAAAACGCCAAACTCAAACATTTTCTCGAAGTAACCTGCGCCGATGCCGAGGGGGTGTACTTCCTCGGCGATCTCTTTCACTGCTGGCTGGAACGCGGCGACCGCTACGTGGGGGATTACGCCGAGGTGCTGGAGATCTTCAGAGCGGCGGCGGCGAAGGGCTTGCCCATGCATCTCATCCCCGGCAACCGGGATTTTACCGCCGGGGAGCTCTTTGAATCTTTGAGCGGAATTGTCTGCCATGGCGGGGAGTACTGCATTGCCCCGGCGGGCACGCGCATCCTCCTGGCCCACGGCGACGCCTACTGCACCAGCGACTGGCAGTACCAAGCGTTGCGCTGGCTGCTGACCGGGCCGATCGGCAAGGTGGTGAGAGCGATTATCCCATGGCCGTGGGCGGAGAAGGTGGTGCGGATGGTGCAGAACCGCAAGACCGTGCCCGCGGTCTACCATGCGACCCTCGCCTCGATTAGCATCCAGACCGCCAGTGCGCTCAAGGCGATGCGCCGGCGGGACTGCGCGGTGCTGGTCTGCGGCCATATCCACTTCCCCGGCCAGCGCCGCCTGGAGGAGAAGGATTATCATGGCATGATGTACGTGGTTCCGGACTGGCGCCGGGAAGGCGGTTATCTGGAGTATGATGGGAAAAGCTTTACGCCGACTCAGGCGGAAGCGCCCTGCGTTTCTTCGCGGTAGGCAATAAGTAGTTTTTTACTAATCTCACCAGGCACGCCCTCGCCAATCTTCATGCCAGCTACCGCAACCAGCGGCACCAGCTCCTGAATAGAGTTGGTCAGGAAGGCCTCGTCCGCACCGAGAAGTTTCTCCGGTGGAAATTCTTCTTCAACCGTTGCAATTCCCAATTTAGCCGCCAGCTCCAATACTACCAGGCGAGTAATGCCGGGGAGGAGATTCATGGTAGCGGGCGGGGTAACCAGGGTTCCATCTTTAATGATAAAGAGATTGCTGCACGCGCCTTCGAGGAGCTTGCCATCCGTGTCCAGGATCAGCGCTTCCGCGACTCCCTTTTTAGTTGCTTCCCAGCGAGCTAGTAAGCATTCAAGGTAGGAGGTGCTCTTATGTTGGTGGAGTTGGGAGCCGGCCGCGCGGGGCTCCGGAGAAATGATGGCAGAGATGCCGTCCCTGTAAATTGCAGGCTCCGGCTCCGGCAAGGGTTTGACATAAACCAGCAGGTTGGGCGAGTAATGCTTTAAAATATCAGGGCCGTAACCGTTGCCGCGGGTAAGGGTAGCGCGCAGGTAGAGTTCCCTCGGTATGAGACTGGCATTGCGATCGCAGGTTTCCTGGAATTTTTTTTCGAGATCTTCAGCGCTGAATTTAACTGTAATCCCAAGGGCGGCAGCGCTCTTTAACATCCTCTCTGCATGATCGCGAGCGCGAAAGGGCTTGCCGGTATACGCCCGGATGGTTTCAAAGAGGCCGTCGCCATACAGGAAGCCGCGGTCGTCAGGTGGAATCCGCAGGGACTTCCCCTCAACAAAGTCGCCGTTGTAATAGAGCAGTCCGAGGGATGGAGTAGTGGAGTCAGGTATGTTGTTATCAAGTTTTGCCATAGTGGGATTCTTTGGGGTTTAGTCAGAGGATTGGGATTAAACTCGCGCTCCCCGGCCGAGGGCGCGCAGCATGCCTTCAGCCTTATGGAGTGTCTCCTGGTATTCATCGTGGGGCGAGCTCTCCGCCACAATCGCGCCGCCCACCTGAAAGCTGAGGATCCGCCGATCGAAGAGGAGCGTCCGGATCGCAATATTCAGGTCCAGATTGCCGTTAACGCAGATATAACCGATACTGCCGGTATAGAAGCTGCGGGTGGTGGGCTCGATTTCGTCAATGATCTGCATCGCCCGCACCTTGGGCGCGCCGGTGATGCTGCCTCCGGGCCAGCAGGCCTTGAGGAGATCCACCAAGTCGTAACGCTGGTGCAGGAGACCTTCGATAATGCCGACCGCGTGGTGGACAGTGGTATAGGTCTCCATGCGCCGAGGCTCAACCACCCGTACGGTACCATACTCGCAGACGCGGCCGAGATCATTGCGCAGGAGATCGATAATCATATTGAGCTCGGCAATGTCCTTGCCGGATTTAAGCAACTCCTCGCGGAGGGCTTCGTCTTCCTTGGGGTTGCTTCCCCGCGGGCGGGTGCCCTTGATCGGGCGGGTCTCCACATAGCGGCCGGTTACCTTGAGGAAGCGTTCCGGGCTGGAACTCATGATGGCCTTGCCGTCAAAGGCGAGGTAAGCGGAGAAGGGTGCGGGATTCTCTGTCAGCAGGTGCCCCATCACATCGAAGGAATTGCCGGGGATGGTCAGGTCAAAGCGCTGGGAGAGGTTCACCTGGAAGATATCGCCCGCATAGATATAATCAATGGCCTTCTTGACCGCGGCTTCATACTCCGCCTGGGTGAACCTGCTGATGGGGCTCTCCGGGCACGGTATTGCCGGGGGGGTATAGGGGCGCTTTCTGGCTTTTTCGACCGCCTCCTGCAAGCGGGCGGTCCGGTCAACCGCATACTTGCGTCCCTGGCCTTCCTGCAAAAGGACGCAGGCCGTCCACTTGCGGGAGACATGGTCAAAGGCGAGGATCTGATCATAGAATGCCATTTGGATGTCTGGCAGATCCAAATCGCGCACCGCGGTTCTGGGCAGCTTCTCCACCGCGTGCGCCAGGTCGTAGGCAAACGCCCCGGCCCAGCCGCCGAAGAAAGGGATCTCTGTATCGGTTGAACCGCGCCAGGAAAACTGCTGCAAGGCCCGGCGCATTAACTCAAAGGCGTTACCGTGCCAGATGATGGAGTTGTTGTTACAGGCGAAGGTTGCCTTCTTGCCGGTCAGGGTGAGACAGGCTTTGGGGTGGGTGCCAAGAAAGCTCCAGTGGCCGACAAAGCCGAAACCCTCTCCGGAAGAGAGCAGGAATGGCTTTACCGAACTGTCTGAAGCGCCGAGGGCGTGCAAGACGGAAAAGGGCTCAGCCTTTCCCTTTAAGGTTTCACAGTACAATGAGTTATAAAGATTGGCCATGGGTTTTTTCTATTATCCGAAGCGTTCTAACGAATCCAATACCAACCTCTTAGGGATTTCTCTTCATAAAGCATATCAATTCTACTAAGGGGAGGCAAGGATAGAGTCGATATCTTATATTGGAACTGTGTTTTTGTGGAGCTAACTATATGTCCGGAATACTGCTTGCAGATGATAAAATTACCACGGATGGGCTTTATTTGCGCACCCGTTCCGGAGTGATGGGACCATATACGGTTGGAGCGCTACGGCGGATGGCCATGGCGGGGATCCTGCCCAGCCGGGGCGCGGTTTCCGTGGACAAGAAAACCTGGCGCCCGGCGGGGAGCTTCCGGGAGTTCTTTGACAAAGAATTTACCCTGCCAGGGGACTATCCCGAGTGTTATGAGGAAGACATGAAGAAAACTGCCAGCAAACTGGATGACCAGATTTCCACCAAGGCGCTTACTACCTCGGAAGAGGAGTTGCGGATCCTGGATGAGCTTCGCCAGATCCTCAGAAAAGTCACCAGGAGAAAAAGTCTGTGCCATCTGGTCAGCACGCCGGTGGTCTTGCTCTGTCTACTGGCAATGAGTGGGATTCTGCTCTATGCCGCCGCCGGGTTCTCCGGGCTGCTGGAGATGTTTACTTGGAAACGTTGCTGGTCATTTCTTTCCTTCGCAGTGCCGGCGCAACTGGGGTTATTGGCGATTTTCTCAATGGGAGGCAGCCTCCTCCTATATAAGATCTTTGGCTTGAGTAAAACCGAGCGGCACTTCCTAGCGCTTTATCTCCAGCCTTCCGCCTTTAAAAAGCTTGGTTGGGGGAGGTTCCTGCGGGGATGGTTACTACACGGGGACTCGTGGTTCCGACGCGCCGGAGAGAATCCGCAGGTGTACTTCCATGTCTTTTACCATGGCCTCCCGCGCCATGACATTGCCGGAGATGTTAACTTGTGGGAAGACCTGACCAAGGCGGTGCCATACTCGCTGCGCTCCCTGTGCCTACCGGGAGGCAGTATCCGCCAGGCCCAGGCCGTAACCCGCCTGCCCCGCTGGAGCACGATGCTGAACGAACTGACTGACGGCCATCTCCTGAAAAACCTTCTGGACAATAACTACAACCGCTGGTCGCAGGGGCTGCTTTCCCACGCGCGCAAACGATTACAGTTAAGCCATTCAACCCCCCTCAATTTTTTCCTCTCCTTCATCAAGATCAGCGAAGGCAAGGAAGCGCTCGCGGTCTGTGTCTATCCCCAGCAGGCAGAACCGGCTGAAGATGAACTCTCTACCTCTTCGGAGTTGGCCGCGTAATTAAGAACCCTGCCCGCTCCCGCCTCAGGTATACTCCCGCAAGACATTTGTCGCTTGCATTTTTTTAATTCTCTGCTAATTTAAAAGCCGCACAGGCAGCTAATTTTAGCGAATACTTACCCGCTTCGCTCTCGTTCCGCTAACGTGAAGGTGGCCACGATGATGCCGGACAAAGATGAAATCCTGAGTTCCTTACCTGCTTACCGGGACGCGATTAAAGAGCTGCGCGAGCCCTTGCTGGCAAACCTGGTGATGGTAAGCGAAATCCCGGCGCCGACCTTCCAGGAGGCGGAGCGGGTGCGGTTTCTCCAGGACCGCTTCATCGAGTCCGGGCTGCAGAACATCTCCACCGATGAAGTTGGCAACGCCGTCGGCATCCTGCCCGGGAAGGAAGGGGCTGATCGGAATATTATTGTCCATGCCAACGTGGATACGCCCCACCCGAAAGAGGCGGATCACACTGTCAATGTTGATCCCGACTGCCTGGTCGGGCTGAGCACCGGCTTCAACTCCCTGGGGCTCGCCACCCTGATTACCCTCCCCATGCTGCTGGAACACCTGGGCCTGGAATTGCAATCCAACCTGGTGCTCTTGGGCACCGTGCGCAGCATTGGCCGCGGCGACCTGGCGGGGCTGCGCTTCTTCCTGGACAATACCACCCTACCGATCCTCGCCGGGGTGCCGGTGGAGGGAATGCAGCTTGGCAGCCAGAGCTACCGCGCCATCGGGATGGTGCGCGGGGAGATCACCTGCCATGTGCCGGAGGAATATAACTGGAACCGCTTCGGCGCGGCCGGGGCAATCAACGCGCTGAACGAGGTTATCAACGCCATCAACGCTATCCCCCTGCCGTCGCGGCCGCGGGTCAGCATTGTCTTCGGCTCTATCGAGGGCGGCACGCCCTTCGCGCGGGTCGCTACCGATGCGGCACTGAGGCTGGATATCCGCAGTGAATCCGGCGGCCTGGCCGACTGGGTACGGCAACGGGTGAGGGATATCTGCGCGGAAGTCTCCGCCATTACCGGCGCGGAGGTCACGGTCGATTTCTTCGCCCGCCGCCAGCCGGGAGGCATCCAGTTCTCCGATTACCTGGCGCGGTGGGGGCGTGAAATCCTGGAAGCGCTGGGAATTGAACCAAGGGTCGCCCCGAGCTTTTCGAGCATCTCCGCCTTTTCAGACCGTGACATCCCAGCCTTGCGCCTGGCGATCACCAGGGGGGAAACCCTGAAAAATAACAAGGAACGCCTGGAGATTGCGCCGATGTTCTCCGGCCTGGCGCAACTCCTGGGGGTATTGCTGGCCATTGACGCGGGATACCGAGATGAAGACTGAAGACTGGCTGAAAAATAATACCTTCCACCACTCCGTCTTCTGGGACCTCCTCAAGCTGGTGAAGGAGAAGGAAAAGCAGAAGCTGACCATCTCCCTCTGCATCCCGACTTTGAATGAAGAAAAAACCATTGGCAAGGAGATCATCCTCTTTAAATCCGAGCTGATGCACCGCTATCCCCTCCTGGATGAAATTGCGGTAATCGACTCCGGCTCAAGGGATCGCACCTGCGAGACCGCGGCTTCCTACGGTGCGGATGTCTACCTGGCTAATGAAATCCTGCCGGAGCTGGGGGACAGAAAAGGCAAGGGTGAAAACCTCTGGAAGGCGATCTACCAGCTCAAGGGCGATATTATTGTTTATATTGACGCGGACATCAAGAACATCCACCCGCGTTTTGTCTACGGGCTGGTGGCTCCGCTGCTCTATAACCAGAAGACCCAGTATGTGAAGGCCTTCTATGACCGCCCCCTGGCCTTCTCGCAAGGGGTACGGCCCTCGGGCGGCGGGCGCGTAACCGAGATCCTGATCCGGCCGCTCTTCTCCCTCTTCATGCCGGAGCTGACCGCGATTGTCCAGCCGCTCTCCGGTGAATACGCAGTCCGCCGGGAGGTGCTGGAAGCCCTCTCCTTCCCCATCGGCTATGGGGTGGAGACCGCGCATATAATTGATGTCTATAACAAGTGGGGGATCGAAGCCTTCGCACAGACTGATCTTGATCAGCGCCGGCACCGCAACCAGGAGACCCGCGACCTGGGCAAGATGTCATTCGGCATCCTCCAGATCTTCTTCCAACGTCTCCAGACCCTTGGTATGATCTCCGAGATTTCGCAGATCGCGCCGGTCCTCCACCAGTTCCAGGCGCAGGACAAGGCTTACGAACGGATCTCTTATACTATTAAGGAAGAGGAACGCCCCCCGATGATTGAGGTTCCCGCCTACCGTAAACTGCGCGGGCTGGACAAATGAAACCCGTAACCTGCGCAGCCATTGTCCATTACCATCTCCGCGGCGGCGGAGTGACGCGGATCATCGCGCACGCGGTCGAG
>JAFGNG010000174.1 GCA_016927125.1 Planctomycetota bacterium
GGCAGGCGCGTGGGATCAATCACATAAGTTACCAAGAACGCCCCGCCAGCATTGAACTCAAAATTGAAATAACCCTTGTCCGGCTTGGGCTGGGCAAAGAATTCCACGCAGGAATCCGTATAGACCGGGTCCAGGTACTCGGTGTACCGGCTGCGGACATACTTGTCCCGCACCGAGTAGAGCAGGAAGACTGCCTCCTCGGTGTAAACCGCCTTGGCCTTCGTCTCGGGGCGGTGGTCGCTGGCCTCCGGATGATAGTTATCGATGCAAAGCGCCGGGACATCCTGCCAGTCCGGGCCGTCGAGGGTGCTGTCCAGCGCGGGGGCTTCCGGGACCTTCTTGATGGTATAAAGCATTTATTTTTCTCCCGCCATGGCTTCGGCGATATTAAACATGTGATCTTTTACGCGCCGGTATGAGTTAAGCATATTGGTATAGACCACCGTTTTAAGCGGCTCCATCTTCTGCTCTGTAACCCGCAGCAGATGTCGTTCGCGCAGTTCTCTGACCTTGTGGGTAATGGCGTCACCCTGCGGGGCTGCCTTGCTGATCACATCCACATGTTGCAGGCGCAGGGCTTCATTAACCATCTTCAGGTAAGCGGCCACCCGGTCGTGCAGAACGAGCATATCCTTCCGGCCTTGTTCGGTGAAGTCAAGTCCTTCATTCTGGAGGCGCAGGTGGAGCTTGAGGATATTGGCGATATAGTCGCTCACCGATTCATATTCATCCGTGATCCGGAGTTGCTGGCGGGCTTCTTCTGCCACGGTATGCCCGGCGCTATCGCTAAAAATATCGGTCAGGAAATTCACAATCTCCTTCTGCATGATATCGCAGACCTCTTCCCGGTGGAAAATCTTCTTGATTAAATCTTCGTCCGGCTTATCCGAAGCAAGAATTTCCCGGAGTTGCCCCGCCATCTTTTCAACGATTTCGCCCATGCGCAGGATTTCAAAGCGGGACTGCTCAATCCCCATGGCCGGGGTTTCCAGGAAGACACTCTCCAGGCGGGTAAGGTGAGGGGCTTCCTTGTAGGGCTTTTCTTTAATAATCCGTTCAAGAAAGCGCGCCAAGAGCGGGATAAACGGCAAGAAGATAATAGTATTGACTACGTTAAAGACAGTATGCACCGTGGCGATGCCCTGCGTGATGTACGGATAAGACCCATCTACTGGGTCAAGGGTCATAGGATCATGGGTGAGAAATATCGGGATAATGGTTTCCAGGTAGAAATCAAAGATTGCGGTAATCCACAGGACGCCGATGACATTAAAGACAATGTGGGCATAAGCGGCGCGCTTGGCGTTGGTGGTGGTTCCGAAGGAGGCGAGGAAGGTGGTCACCGTGGTGCCGATGTTTTCACCCAGCACCAGCGCCGCGGCTGTGGTGAAAGGAATTATCCCTGTAAACGCCAGGCCAATGGTTATGCCCAGAGTCGCGGATGAAGACTGCACAATAAAGGTCAGGATACAGCCGACCGAAACACATTTGAGCACGCCGAAATAAGTGCCGGCGTTGAAATAGGTAAACCACTGTTCAAACTCCGGCATGGAGCGGATAGGCTTGAAGCCATCCTTCATCAATTCCAGTCCGAAGAAGATCATCCCCACACCCATGATTGCCATGGCGGTAAAACGGATCCATTCTCTGCGGGAAAACCGGTAAAAGAGAATGGCAACCCCCATGATCGGCAAGCCATATACGCCAATTTTCAAAACCAGAATCCAGCCGGTGATGGTGGTGCCGATGTTGGCGCCCATGATGACGCCAATGGCCTGGGCAAGGGTCATGAAGCCGCTGTTGACAAACCCCACCACCATTACCGTTGTCACCGAACTGGACTGGATAATACAGGTCACCAGGGTGCCAATGCCAACCGCCAGGAAACGGTTATTGGTCACGGCGTTGATGCATTTGCGCAGGCGGCTGCCTGCGACATTCTGCATGCCATCGGACATAAACTTCATGCCCAGCAGGAAGATGCCGAGACCACCTACGACCGGGAATGCAATGTCAAAAAATACCTTCCAACCTTCCATCCAAGACCCCCTAACTTAAGAAAAACCAAGTTTTGATCGTCTAAACCATATTTTTAAGGTGTCGGATAAAAACGCCTCCAAGATTTGCACTTATCAAAATCCCAAGGTTGACATAATCTAACAGACTTGTTACTGTCACAACCGTAATTTTGCAAGGGAAAATACCAAAATGACAAATTTGGCGCTGATCTTCTTCTCTACCTTCATTATTACCTTCAGCGGGGCAATGATGCCGGGGCCGCTCTTAAGCATCACCATCAGCGAAAGCGCCCGCCGGGGATTTATCGCCGGGCCGTTGCTGATGATCGGCCATAGTATCCTCGAAGCCGTACTGGTGATCGCGCTACTCTTCGGGTTGGCTCCCTTCCTGGAACAGGAAACTGTTAAAGCCGTGATTTTCTTCACCGGCACCGCGATCCTGTTGTGGATGGCGATCGGCATGTTCCACAACCTGCCGACCTTAAGCCTACCTGTCAAAGGTGAAACCACCAAAAGTAAAAACCTCTTTCTCAGCGGCGCGCTGGTCAGCATGGCAAATCCCTACTGGAGTGTCTGGTGGGCGACTATCGGCTTGGGCTTGATTGTCAAGTTCAGGGAGACCGGGGTTGCGGGATTCCTATGCTTCTTTATCGGGCATATCTCAGCCGATTTTGTCTGGTATGGCGCGGTCGCCGCCGCGGTCGCCAAGGGCAGGCGGTTTTTAAATGATCGCCGGTACCGGATTTTAATCGGCGCCTGTGCAGCCTTCCTCGTGGTCTTCGCGGCCTCATTCCTGATCAACGCCATCCAGAGTATTGCCTCGTGATACCGCGGTTAATTATCTAGATTATTTAATCAGCCGTTCCTGACCAACGCACGAGGGGCAGTGCTCCTTGCCGGTCCAGCAGTAGGTGCAGAGCTTCTCGGCGGGCAGGCCGATGGAAGCGATCAGATCATCCAGCAACTGGTACTTCAGCGTCGTCACCCCGAGCCACACCCGGATGCGCTCCACCATCTGGGCGTACTGCTCGGTAGCAGGATCGGTGTACAGTTCCAGGTTCTTCTCCGCATCCCCTTCAATCTCTTTGATAGCCTTGCGCGCGGCGAGGTCCATAACCGACTTGGAGCGGGAGAAGTTCAGGAATTTGCAGCCGTACATCAGGGGCGGACAGGCGGCGCGCATGTGGATTTCCCTGGCCCCGCTGGCAAAAATCCGTTGGATGGTATTCCGGAGCTGGGTGCCGCGGACAATGGAATCTTCGCAGAAGAGCAGGCGGTTGCCCTGGATCAGTTCATTTACCGGGATCAGCTTCATCTTTGCAACCAGGTCGCGGATGCGCTGGTCCTGCGGCATGAAGCTGCGCGGCCAGGTGGGGGTGTATTTCACAAAGGGCCGGCGGTAGGGCAGCTTGGATTCGTTGGCATAACCAATGGCATGGCCGCTGCCGGAGTCCGGGATCCCGGCGACAATCTCAAGCTCAAGATTATCCCGTCTGGCAAGGGCTGCTCCGCAGCGGTTGCGCACGGCTTCAGTATTGATGCCCTCATAGGTGGAAGCGGGATAGCCGTAATAGACCCAGAAGAATGAGCAGATCTGCATGTCTTCACCAGGTTCCTTGCAAGTTTCAATCCCTTCGGGGGTCAGGCACACAATTTCACCGGGGCCGAGATAGCGCTTGATTTCATAATCCAGGTTGGGCAGGGCGCAGCTCTCCATGGTCGCGGCCCAGGCCTTTTCCTTGCCGGATTTTTTCCCGATTACTATCGGGGTGCGGCCCAGCCGGTCCCTCGCGGCATAGATGCCGTCGTCGGTCAAGAGCAGCAGGGAGCAGGAGCCGTCAATCGCGTGCTGGGCGTAACGGATGCCGTTTTCAAAGCTGTTCTCCCGGTTGATCAACATGGCGACCAGCTCAGTCGGGTTGACCTCCGCGCCGGTAATTTCTGAAAAGTGCGTGGCCCGGTCGGTAAAGGCCTCGGCGGCGATTTTCTCGGCATTAGCAATTTTTCCCACCGTCACCAGGGTATAGACCCCGAGGTGCGACTGGATAAGGAGCGGCTGGTCTTCATAATCGCTGATAACGCCGATCCCGAGTTTGCCATGCATATTTTTGAGATCGTCTTCAAACTTGCTGCGAAACTGGGCATTGGTGATGTCATGGATAACGCGGGTATAGCCAGTTTCATTCTTGACTACCATCCCGCCCCGCTGGGTGCCGAGGTGGCAGTGGTAGTCGGTGCCGTAAAAGAGATCGCCGATACAATCATTTTCAGAAACCACCCCGAATAAACCACCCACGACAATCTCCTTTTTGTTTATGATTATAACTTACGCAAGCGATCTGATTATCAGTTCTAACCTAAACCTAACCTTTATCTTGATAACGGAGTGGCGGATTTTCGTCAAGCAGGAATCAATCTCGAAAAAGATTTAACATGCTGGTAATTATATATGATCCGGCTTTTGACTAGATTAAACCTGGCAGGGGCAATGAAAAAATATCTCAGGCATATCAGCTTAATTTGGCTGCTTCAGAAGGATGATCTCATTTGGATAATACCCCACCGGGGGTGGGCCGCCGCCGGAATCCGGAGCGAGGAGAATTGCATAATCCCGCCACAACTCATCCAATCTCAGGAAATCTTGGTCCGGGGTTTCCCCCTTGGCAGTTGCCACCACTGCCAGCCATGGCCGCGCCCGTTGGTAAGCCGGGCTGGGGTTACCCGCTCGGAAGGCTTTGCCAAAATACTGACTGTATTGCTCACTGTCCTGCAGCGCAAAGGGCAGTAGCTGCCAGTTGCCTGCCTGCCACTGGCGCCAGGCATCCACCGGGATCACCCCGGCAGTATATTGCTCCAGGAACAAGCGCAGCAGTTTTTGCTCCGCATCCGTAAATTGCCAGGCCTGGTAATAGGTGGCGTGCAGCCGCGCCAGCTCCGGCCAGGAGATCACCAGGTGGGTGTAGCCACGGGATTGCAGGTTGCCGGCTAAATCTTCGGGAGTATTGCTCTCAGCCAGCGTCTCTTCCAGTTGATGCTGGCTGAAAACCACCGCACCCTCGGCTGAATTCGGTAACCAGTAACCAGTGATTTCTCCCAGCAGCAGCGCCTTACCCGGGATGGCGTGTTGTTGTAACACCCTGCCGGTTCTCCACGAACGGATATACTGCAGCATTGCTTCCGGGGGCGCACTTCCCCACGCCAATGCCATTCCCGTCGGGGCTTTTTCATTGCCTGCCAGGGGGAAGAAGTAGCTGGTTATAAAGATCGCGGTTGTAACCAGGAGGAAAAAAGCTTGCAGGGAAATCAGCGCCACCACCCTGCCGGTCAGCCGGTACAGCCGAAGCCAACCCCAACCGCCCAGGACAGCTGCCAGCACATGGGCGGGAAAGAGAAATCTTTCGAGCCGGTGGGTGAAGAAAAACCAGAGCAATACTATAATCACGGTCCAGACAAGTATCAGCCACAGACTGAGTAGATCTTGATCCTCTGAATGTTTCCGCGATTCAGCTTCGGTTGCTTCGCTGGATTTTATCTTCAAAGCTCTCGGTAGAAGGCAAAGCCCCAGGAAGAGTAAACCCAGCGGCATTAGACTATGCCCTGACAGGATAGCGCTCGCAGCAGTTTTGGCTGCGGCCGGGGAACAGTCGCTCGCGCGGTGCGCTACCACAAAACGCTGCTCCAAGGTTTCGTTCCAATCCTCCACCCCGAAGGCCTGGTTCCAGATGGGATAAACCGGGTTACCGGTCTGGATATAGTTCTTTACCAGCCACGGTCCGAAAGAGACCAACACACCCAGGATGATAAAAACCAGTGACAAAATTGCTTTCCTTCCTTGAGGAGGGGATTCACCGGCAAGCTCGGGGTTTTTAAATAACTGGCTAAACAAAAGGAGCAAGGCCAGGGGGGCAGCGAAGAAGAGCAACCCCGGATACTTCGCTCCCGCGGCCAGCCCAGCGAAGATCCCGGCAGCAAAGACCCAACGCCAGGTGCAGATGTTTTGGTTAACTTTAATTACAGGCAGCACCAGCATAGCTGCGGCGCAGCCATAGGCGCACATCCCAATCTCTACATATAGCATTCCCGCCATGGTTGTGGTTAAGGGGCTTAAAAACAGGATTAAACCAGCCGCTAGTGCTGCCTTGCGGCCAGCCTTGACGTTATTAAAACAGCTCTTAGCCAGCATCATAACTTCAAGCAATAGAAGGGGTAAGAGCAGCCAGTGCAAAAGCTTGGCAAGTGCCCAGCCGCGGATTCCCCGCAAGGCGAAGGCTAAGGTGGTAAGCATCTCCAGGTTTTGCGGCATACCGGAAAAGGCATTCTGCGGCCTGAAGGCGATCCTTCCCATCTCCACATACTCCCGGGGAAGCTGCGCATGGTATTCTGTAACATCATAATCCACTGGTGGCAGGAAGACCGCGGGCAGGCTGAGCCAGAGCGCAAAGAGAATTGTGGTAAGGAGAATTAGATCAGTGCTGTCAAAGCTGGTGAGACTTCGCGCAACAGCCTTCAGATCACTCCCTACAGCCTTTAAATTAACAAACCCGCACATGAGCATTATTACCAGCAGGATAATCATTGGCCAGAAAGCAAGCAGGCCTGCCGTGCCTAACAAGAGCACCAGTAATGACAACGCCCCCAGGCCGAGCAAGGTGGAAAAGATCATCCCGGATAATGGATGTAACGCTTTATATGTTAAGATGTTAAGTATATTTCTTCCGAAGAGGGTAGCGGTGAGAAAGATTAGCATAGCCAGGCTGGCATCAAAACATCGCAAGAGCATTCTCTCGGGGTTTGTGCCAGTAATGGCAAAGATAAATAACAATCCCCAGAGGCAGATCAAGATATAAGCAGCAGTTCCTGGAGTTGCCCGCAAACGCCAAGATAGAACTGCAGGCAAGGCCACAACCCCTAGAAGGAGCAGCATTAAAAGCGGCCACAAATGGGCCGCACTCTGCCAGAGATCCGGGTGAAGGTGAAGGAAGAAAACTGCTATCGCCAGCGTCCATAAGGCAGCCAGTAAGCAGCGTGGTTTTGCTGATGCAGGAGTATTATAAAAACAAGGTTTTTCAGACATGCCAGGATTATACAGATTAAACCGTATAATTAACTGAAAAAATCTCAGACTAACAAATTAACAAAATATGAAAAAGTTACAAAAATTTTAGCTTTTGCTGTTTAAGGCTTGAATATTTCAAGATTCAGATTAATATTATTATCTCCTTAATATTAGAGAGTTAATGAAACCCTGAAAATAGACAAAATACAAGGAAAACGCATGCCAGAATCCCCGACCTTTACAAAACCCGGAGAATTTATTATTGGTTGCAATTATTGGGCTTCGCATGCCGGGGCTCATATGTGGTCGGACTGGCAGCCGAAGGTTGTCGAGAAAGACCTGCAGCAGCTTGCGAAAAATCAAATTAAAGTATTGCGCGTCTTCCCAACCTGGTCGGTCTTCCAACCCTTAAGAGTACTTTATACCCATTCTTTAACCCCTTTTGAATATAGCCATGGCGAGGAACCCTTGCCGAAGGATGAAGCCGGCCAAGCCGGGGTCTCTGTGGAAGCCATGGAGCATTTCAAAATCCTGGCGGACCTGGCGGAGAAATACGATATCAAGCTGGTAGTCGGATTGGTGACCGGGTGGATGAGCTCGCGCCTGTTTGTGCCGCCGGCACTGGAACGGCTGAATGCAATTTCGGATCCGGTTTCCATTATGTGGCAGGTCAGGTTTGTCCGTTATTTTGTCAAGTCTTTCAAGGATCACCCCGCTGTCATCGCCTGGGACCTTGGTAACGAGTCCAACTGCATGTGCCCTGCGCAATCGCGTGAAATCGCCTGGCTCTGGTCGGCCTCGATTGCAAATGCAATCCGCGCCGAGCAGAACAACCTGCCAATTATTTCGGGAATGCATGGCCTGGGTTGTGACCCCAAGGGCAAAAACAGTTGGCTGATCCAGGACCAAGGCGAGTTGACCGATGTCCTGACCACCCACCCCTATCCCGCCTTTACTAAGCATTGCGACCATGATCCAATGACCACCATCCGCACCATCCTGCATGCTACCGCGCAATCGCGGTTTTATGCCGACATCGGTGGCAAGCCCTGTTTCGCGGAAGAGGTGGGTAATCTCGGGCCGATGTTCTGCGGGGAAGAGGAGACCACCGCCTTCGCCCGCGCGCAGACCTTCTCGCTCTGGGCGCATGACTGCCATGGCTCTTTCTGGTGGTGCGCCTATGACGAGCTGCCCATCCACCAGGCCCCGTATGAATGGAACGCCATGGAACTCGAATTGGGGCTTTTCCATGAGGATCGAAGCGCCAAGCCGATCGTAGCCGAACTTGGCAAGTTTGTTGACTTCTTACAGCGCTTACCTATCGATAACCTGCCCCCCAGAACGACCGAGGCGGTCTGTATCCTGACCGCCCAGCAAGACCAGTGGGCCGCGGGGTACAGCAGCTTCATCCTCGCCAAGCAGGCGGGGTTTGATTTGGAATACCAGTATGTGGAACAGCCCCTCAAGGACTCGCAGCTCTACCTGGTTCCCAGCGTGTGCGGCTCCAGGTTCTTCTCCGGAAAATTCTGGCGGGAATTGCAGGAACGTGTCCGTAACGGCGCCACCCTCTACCTCTCCCATAACAACTGCCTGATTTCAACCTTTAAAGAGGTCTTTGGCATGGAGGTGGAAACCCGCTCCCGCCGATCGAATAAAATTGTGGAAATAACCTTGAGCGGCCTGCCGGAAAAATTAACCTTCTCCACCCAAGCGGACTTCAAGCTGCAGCTACATTCCCTCGGCGCGGAGGTGCTGGGGCAGGAGGCTGACGGCAATCCCGCCTTTACCTGCGCACAATACGGCAAGGGCAAGGTCTACTTCCTGAGCGTCCCCCTGGAAACCAACCTGGCCACAATTACCGGGGCCTTCCATGAAGACGCCGCGCAGCCCTTCTACAAGCTTTACCAGCAAATCGCCCGGGAGGTGACCTCCAACCGGGTTGTCAGTAAGGATCACCCCCAGGTCGGAATTACGGAACATCCCCTGGAGGAGGCCAAGCGGATCGTGGTAATGATTAATTACAGCCCCGAGGCTGTGACCACCGCTGCCAACCTGGCGAAGGGATGGAGGATTGGGGAGTGCTGGTACGGCAATGCGCCCGCATCTGGCGCTTGTGAAATTGGGGCAAACAACGCTTCCGTATTTACTATTTTCAAATCATAAGCGGTATTCTTATGAAGAATAAACCAGCAAGAACATTTCTTTCCCTTTGGATGGGCATCTTCCTTTGCGCCTGTTTCCTAAGCCAGGTTGTAGTGGCCGAGGAGGCTGAGCAATCAGAAAAAACTGTCGTCAGCGTGGACAACCGGATCTTCCGGGAATGGGCGTATACGGTGGAAAACCGCGCCAACAACTGGTCTTTTGAAGACTATATCCAGCATCATCCGGAAGTTGAGGTTAAACAATGGACGGAATTGCACGTCGTTGGGGCAGGCACCGAAAGCGGCAAGATCATGAGTGTCGCCGGAGAGATGGCGCCGGATATCTGGGAGAATAATTTTTACGATGTCCTCAAGTATGCCCGCCAGGGATTCCTCGAACCCCTTAACGAGTTTATTGGCTATGATACTAATGGCGATGGTAAGGTTGCCGGCGATGAGGTAATTTATAAACCCTGGCTGGAGATCCCGGAAGCCCTCAAGGCCGGGTGCATGGATAACGGGAAGATCTACGCGCTCCCTTACGATGCCGGGCGGATGACCGCGCTGTGCTACCGCCGGGACCGCTTTGTCAAGGCAGGCCTCAATCCGGACAAGCCGCCCTTGAGTTGGGATGAACTTTACCAGTATGCGAGGAAGCTCACCTTCAAGAAGCATGAGAATCCCGAGGGCGACCGGGAGGTTAAAGGGCTGAGCCTTTATCCCAGCGGCGCCTATAGCTTCAATCCTTTCTTGTGGGGCGCCGGCGGTGACCTGGTCCATAAATACAAGCTTTGCCCCAAGTGCGGGAAGATCACTGAAGTAGCCAAGGAAAAGCCCTTAATTAATTGCGCCGCATGTGGGGAGGATCTTACCAAGATTCCATTAAGGTGGAAGGCTGCCTTTGACTCCCCCGAGGGTCTGAGGGCGATGCAATTCCTGCACAAGCTTCGCTGGCAGCGCTGGGCGAGGTGCCCAGATTGCAATGAACCTTTCGATCTTACCCCGGAGATGCTGCAGTCCTCCCGGGCAACCTGCGAACATTGCCAACACGGCTTCGCTTTGCAGGAAGGGGCGGAGGGTAATATTCACACCGGGGTACTGTTCTCGGTTCCGGAGCAGGCCGGGCTTGTTGACATCTATACCAAGATCGCCGAGGCCTTCACCAAGGGTGAAGCCCTCACCCGGCGGGAAACCACCATGTTTCTCATCCAGACCGGCGATTTTACCAATCGGATTGTCCAATCCTACGGCCTGCCCCCCGATTACTTGGGGATTGGCCCCCAGCCCTCTATTGACGGGGGCAAGATCATCGGGGATATCTCCCCGATCATGCTGAGCCTATGTCATAAAAAAAATCGCAGCCCGGAAGCTACGAAGGTCGCCTGGGAACTGATGGACCATTTTGTAAAAGATAGCAGCCTGCGCGAACGAATCCGGATCTATGTTAACGGCGGTCGCGGCTCCCTGGTACATCCCCCCTTCCTGAGAAGGGCTGGCTATACGGAATTATACAACTCCCTGCCGGAATCCTGGCGTAAAATTGAGGAGCGGATCGACTTTGTCCGCACCCAGCCCTACAATACCGGCTGGCAGGAGGTCCAGGCTGAGATCACCACCTCCATTGTCCAACGAATTTTTCAGGAGGAAGATGTTGACCTGAAGAAGTTGCTCTCCGACAGTGCGCGAGACGCCAACCGGAAATTCGAGGACTGGCCGGAAGAGGAACTGCAGAAATGGCGGCCCACCGCTTGGATTTTGATCACCCTCGGTTTCGGGCTGTTCTGCTTCGCTATTTACAAGGTTATCCAGTCACTCGGCGAACGCGTCAAAGATACCAAGAAGGGAGCGGACGAACTCAAGGCCGGCATGGGAGGCCAGCGCTTACGGGCGATCAACTATCTCTGGCTGCTGCCAGCCTTGCTTTCCATTATCCTCTGGCGCTACTATCCTTTGATCCGGGGATCAGTGATGGCCTTCCAGGATTATAAAATTGTAGGTGAATCCGAATGGATGGGGGTGGATAACTTTATCATGATCTTCGGCGATCCACTCTTTTACAAGGTCATCTTCAACACGCTCTACTATGTCGGCCTGACCATCGCGATCGGTTTCATTGCCCCCATCTTCCTGGGCATCCTCCTCACCGAGGTGCCGAGGGGCAAGTTTATCTTCCGTACAATCTTTTATCTTCCTACTGTCACCAGCGGCCTGGTGATCATGCTCTTGTGGACGAAATTTTATACCCCCACCTCGGACGGCTTGTTGAATCAATTGCTAATCCCGGTCTTGAAATTTTTCGGGGTGGAGAGCGAAGGCCTCCAATGGCTGCAGGATCCCGACCTCGCCATGCTTTGTATTATTATCCCCGGGGTTTGGGCGACCGCCGGTGCGGCCAGCCTGATCTACCAGGCGGCATTGACAACGGTTTCAACCGAACTCTATGAAGCCGCGGATGTGGACGGCGCGGGGATCATTTCCAAGCTCCGCCATATCACCATCCCCACGCTTAAGCCCTTGATTATTATTAACTTTGTCGGCGTCTTTATCGGCGCTTTCCATGCCATGCAGAATATTTTTGTCATGACCGGCGGCGGCCCGCATAATGCCACCCGCGTCATCGGCATTGATATCTGGTTCAATGCCTTCATGTACCTGCGCTTCGGGATTGCCACCGCCATGGCTTGGATCCTGGGGGTGATCCTGATCGGCTTCACCGTCATGCAGATGCGGATCCTGAGCAAGGTTGAATTTCGCAAAGCCGGAGAGAACTGACTATGCCCATTATTCCAACCGCTGGACGAAAATACTGGACCATCCGGCTTACTATCCTGATGATCTATACGATTTTAATTGTCGGCTCCATCACCATGATCTATCCCTTTGCGTTGATGCTGGGAAGTTCGATCACGAGCACGTTTGATTTTGATGAGTTTGCGGTTATCCCCCATTATGTTTACAGTGATGAGGCCCTGGTCAAGCGGCATCTGGCGGAGAAATACGCCCACTTCTGGGTAGAAGATCTCGCCGCTAATTACGGCAAGGACGGCGACTGGGGAGTCTGGAGGGATGTGCTGGAACATGAAGACTTCATCAATACGATCTACGGGGAGATTGCCAGCAAATTTGAAGAAAAGAAAGAGCTCTATCAGCGGATTACCGCGGACTGGAGTGATTTTAAAGATGCCCAGGATCCGGAAGGGTATCGCTTGTACTATTTTGTTGAAGGTAAAAAGCCGCGTTATATGAAATTCCTGCAGGACAAATACAAGGGCATCCTCAAGCAGCAGGATGAGGCGGCCTACGCGGAGATGTCCGAACAGGAAAAACTAGCCAAGGCGCTGGAAATCATCAACCATAAATACAACCGTTCCTATAAAAATTTCTTTTTGATTCTGCCCACCTACCACCGGCTTTATGAACAGACCTGGTTCCCCTACGAAGGGCCGGACGAGGATGACTGGCTGGAATACAAACAAACTTCTCCCTCGCATTTTAAAGATATCGTGGTCGGGAAGAGGATGTGGACGCGCTACTTAACCAAGCAATATTACTCTGTCCGGGAATTCCATAACCAATTTGGCATTAAGGTCGAGCATTTCTCAGAACTGCCCTTCCCGGTTTCTCCGGACAACGAGGCCTTATACCCGGTATGGGAGCACTTCCTGAAGAACAAGTATCCCCTGCGCCTGGTTCGCCTCCAGCCCGAAGCGGGTAAGCTTTGGGTGCCGTTCCTTGAAAAGCAGTACGGGGAGATTAGCAAGTATAATGAATTACTGGGAGAAGACCGGGCCTCCTTCGCAGAGGTGCCGTTTCCTGCGCAGGCTCCACAGGATATGGAAAGGCGCCTGGTCTGGATCCGCTTTGTTCTCCAGAATGTGCCGGTGGAATTGTGGGAATTGAATACTGCCGAAAGCAAGTACCACCAATTCCTGCAGCAAAGGTATCCTGATATTGCCGCCCTCAATGCCGCTTACGAAACCAACTACCAGGCCTTTGCAGAGGTCGAAACCCCTTGGAAGACCGTGGATTTTTATGAATTCAAGAGCCGCAAGAATGAGATTCGCTGGGATTTAATTACTAACAATTACCGCCAGGTAATCGCTTTTGTTACCAGTAAACACCGCGCGCTCTGGAATACGCTGGTCCTGGTGCTGTTGACCGTAGGCGGTGCGCTAACGGTTAATCCTTTAGCCGCCTATGTGCTCTCTCGGGGGAACCAGAAGACCGCCACCAAGATTTTAATCTTCTTCCTTGCCACCATGGCCTTTCCGGCTGAGGTGGCGATGATCCCCGGCTTCTTACTCTTAAAGAATCTCAACCTCTTGAATACCTTTGCGGCCCTGGTGCTGCCGGGAATTGCCAACGGCTATTCCATCTTTCTGCTGAAAGGTTTCTTTGATAGTATCCCGAGGGAGCTCTATGAAGCGGCAACCATTGACGGCGCCAGTGAAAGCCAGATGTTCCGGCTGGTAACCTATCCCATGTGCAAGCCCATTCTCGCGGTGATTGCACTCAACGCCTTCACCATCGCCTATGGCGGCTTCATGTGGGCCTTCCTGGTCTGCCAGGATTCCAGGATGTGGACCATGATGGTTTGGCTCTACGAATTCCAGTGGGAGAACCGGCTGAATCCCGGCATGATCATGGCGGCGTTGACATTGGCTTCGGTACCCACCTTGCTGGTATTCCTCTTCTGCCAGAAGATTATCCTGCGCGGAATTATTATCCCGACAATGAAATAATTGCTGCGGGAAAGGTAGAGCGGAGCCTTCAGAAAAACCGGAGGATTGCTGAACCCATGAATTCAGGGGAAGGGTTTTTGGCTTGACAGCAGCAGCCTTTCATGGTATTTGACGATGACTAAAAGTACGAAGCAGCAGGCTTTTCTAAGTAGTAACAACCATCAAGCGGGAGTGGCGGAATGGCAGACGCGCTAGCTTGAGGGGCTAGTGACCTTCGGGTCGTGGAGGTTCAAATCCTCTCTTCCGCACCA
>JAFGNG010000175.1 GCA_016927125.1 Planctomycetota bacterium
CTCTCCGTCGCGGCGGAGAACCTGGCCGCCACCGAGAGCGGTATCCGCGACACCAACATGGCGCAGGAGATGACCAACCTGGTGCGCTCCCAGATCCTGAGCCAGGTGGGGCTGCTGGCGGTGCAGTCGCACAACACCAACGCGCGCAATATTCTCGACCTCCTCGGCGTAACCTAAGTTTTTATCCGCCGAGCAAGAGAATTTTATCTTAATTCTCTCTCACGGAGAAGCAGGCCCCCCCTGCTTCTCCACTTCGATTTCGGCGGCAATTCTGTTAATCCCTTCCCGCAATTCTCTGGTAGTCTCGGCTTCCGGGTTGCTGACGGAAACTTCCTCTTCAATGTCGGTAAAGATCGGATCCTGTGCCAAGAGCCTTGCTTCCCGGTTTCTAAGGTAAGGGGTAACCAGCAGGCTTAAGAGGATCACCGCCCCGGCAAAGATTGGGATCAGGCTACGCGCCGCAGTGCCGTAATAGCTTGCATAGTCCCGCTGCCCGACCAGCTGTTTATGCTTTTTGCAAAGCAGGTAGCGGGAGACCAAGCTGGTAATAATCATGGTTAGCAATACCATAATTATGATAAAGGTCAAGACAATGGCTAAATCATATAAATAAACTCCCATCTCGTATTGCCGGAAGCCGTTACGCCAGCCGACTACAGGCCATAATGAAATGCTTGCTATGATCACAATAAATGACATCAGGATGGGATTGAAAGTCCAGCTGGAATATAATTTCAGGGTAAATACTCTCCTCCCCAGGAGGGCGTGCAAGAGGAGGTCCGGTAGATAGAAAACCAGGAAGAATACTCCCAGGAGAATTCCGGTGATTATGAAAACCTGCATGGAAGTTTCTTTTTCCCTTAAGAAAAAACAGCTCAACCAGCTGGCCCCCAACAAAATCCAGAGTACCCTTTGTTTGATCCGTCCTGGTTCCGGCACCGGGATTTGCAGATCCCGGCAGCGACTTCGGAGTCGGCTGGCGGCGAGGTTTCCAGTCAGGCACAGGATGGTCAGGCTTAAGAGAATCATCTCCAACAGAAAGCGCAGGCCGAGGTAACCGACAGAGAATTCCCGTCCGGCCAAGCCACTCACGCGGGTATAGAACCAGAAAACCGCAACCGGCAGAATTACCCCCAGGCCCAGGATTTTAATAAACTCCGGGGGGGTGGGCAGAAGCAGCATCGGCGAAACCGCTCTGGAGGAAAACCTCCATCTCAGGGCTATTAAAATACTGGCAACCATAGCACCCATGAATAAAGCCAGCAGGCACGAGAACATGGTGCGCTCCAGCACAGTCTGCTCCAGTTCCCGGCTGGGAGTTAAATCTTCCTTGTCAAAGTCGTTTATGATTGCAGGTAGCATATAAGCGGTTAAAAGGGAGCCTTCCCGGCGAAGATATTCACCAATTGTGCCCCTCACCGCTTTATTTTCTTCCCTCCATGCTGTGACAGTGCTGGCAAGCCGGTGGGCCTGGTCGCGAGCTTTTTCTGCCCTTTCCGGCATAGCCATTGCAATATAAATTGGAGGGATCTCTTCTTCCGCCTTTTTACAAATTGCGCTGGCCACCAGCACCTCAACCAAGGTGAAGCTATCCCGGTTGAGTTGGGTTGCGAAAGGATACCAGATCTCCAGGTACTTGCAGGCCTCCTCTTTTCGCCCAGCTTCGGCAAGCTGCTTGGCATAAGCAAAAATAATATTGAATTGCTGTCTCGCCCTGCTCAAATCCGGCAACGTAATCCAAGCCATAGCATCAATTTTAGCTGCCAGCTCATCCAGCGTGCGCGAAGGCGGTAACATCTGTAAGCGCAGTTTGGCCATTTCATAGACATAGTTTTTGTATTGTGGTTTGGCAATGCCCTTCAGGATCTCGGCCACGGCCTGGTCAAAGAGTTCTTGATCCAGGATTTCAAGGGTGTAGACCGCCTGAGGTTCCTTCTCTGAATAGTCGGTTTCATCTTTATAATTGCAGGCTTCATCCAGCCAGAGATTGGCAAGGAGATAATGGTAACGTGCGTTATCAGGGTCCAGCTCCATGCCCCGATAATATTCAGTTTCTAAAAATTCGCGCGTCAGCCCTTCCCTTTCTCCGATACCAGAGGTGAACAAATTGCTGATATAATTGCCATAATAAACCTTGTTCTCCGGTTCCGCCTCCCAGATAGCGCGCTGTTGTTCATGCCATTTCTTGCGGGTTTTGTCGCCATGCATAATTAAAAGCTCTTCTTCGGACAACTGGGAATCAAAGTAATTATCCGAGCCATAGATATAACTGATACCACGGCTGTCTTCAAAGAATTCAAAGCCGAGGAAAGAAGAGTTGTAATACACCCACACCGCTGTTAGCACCGCCAGCGGCACCATCACCGCCCGTGCCGTAAGTCTTGCCAGGGCGCGCAGCTTCATGCGCGCGCGGTTGGCCTTGACTAAATCATCCGCCAGCTCCACCGGCGAGCCGAATTTCTTTAATGCCTCTTCGCTGAGTTTGTCTTCCGCTACTCCTGCGTCGCGCAGCTCCGCCTCCGCGGCTTCCAGGTGGGACATGAGTTCAGAACGCACATCCAGTTGCAACTCCGGATCATCCTTCAGGCCCGCGGTCGCGTTATCCAGTAATTCCTCAATCTGTTCCCGGGGAAGGCTCTCCCCACCAGGCGTGTTTTCCATCCCAGGCCCTTTCTTTATGCCAAAGCCCCGGTAGCGCTGCTATTGCCAAAAAGCAGGGTATTCACCGCCAGCGCAAAGGCCGACCACTCCACCGCCTTATCCTTCAAGAGCGCTCTGCCCTTGCGGGTGATGGCATAGTACCGCCTTTGGCGCCCGGTCGGCCCGTCGCGCCACTCCCCGCGGATCACCTTCGTGCCTTCCATCCGGTGGAGGCACGGATAGATCGTCCCCTCCTTCCACTGGAAAGCGTTGTTGGTGCGCTCGTTCACCACCTTGATGATCTCGTAGCCGTACATCGGCCGTTCGCTGACCAGCTTCAGGATGATGGGTTCCACCATGCTGCGCGTAAGATCGCTGTTAAAATCCATGGCTCTCTCCTTGGCTTATTTTCCCTTTACCTCGGCACACAAGGTAATATACCACGCCACCCGAGGTATGTCAAGAAAGTTTCTTTTTTACGCTTGGAAAAATATTTGCGCTGCCGCTGTCTTGCGCTTTTTGCCCTTCTTGCCTACACTTTTTAAAGCAGGACGGTTTGTGGATTTAGAAGACGCATTAAGATAATGTAAAGATGTAGCCCAGGTTCTCTAACCTGGGAAGGAGATAACCCAAGGGTAAAACTCACAGGCTGGAGAGCCTGTGCCACACTTTTTCAGCTTCTGTACATTAGGAGCGACTCATGCTGCGCAGGTTACTTACCGCGATTCTCAAGCCCTCGCCCTTCAAGGTCGGGCTCCTGGCCACGCTGGCGGTGCTGCTGCTCTGCCGCTATGGGCTCAAGACCGGCATCAATGAGAATCTCCGCAAGATTGATATCCTGATCCAGGATGAGCTCTTCAAGGCGCGCGGCCCCCTCCCCCTGGCGGAGGGCCAAACCCGGCGCGAGGCCGTGGTTATTGATATTGATGAAAAGAGCCTGGCCGTCTACGGGCAGTGGCCCTGGCCGCGCGACCTGGTGGCGAAGCTGTTGGCCAAGGTCGACGAGGCCAAACCCAAGGCGATTGGTCTCGACCTGGTCTTTGCCGAGCCGGACCGCTCCAGCCCCAAGAACGTGCTCAAACGCGTAATGCTTGAACAGCTTGCTGAGGCTACCGTGCCGGAGGAACCCCCCCTCTCCGAACCTGACGACTTGCTGGAATCCCTGAAAAAGATCCTGGATCAAGGCACTGACCTGCTGGCTCAAGATCTGGCGGTTCAGGATTACGACCAGATGCTGGCAGAGGTGGTGGAGAATTCCCCCCGCATCGTCCTCGGGTATTTCTTTCTCTATGACGATGATGGCCTGCGCGATCAGGACGTGGTGCCTTACGGGGGTGGCTTCGGTTTCAGTCGCACCGACAAGTCGATGCCCGGCTCCCCCTTCGAAGGCCGGATTCCCTATCGCCCTGTGCTTAATATTCCAATCCTCGACGACGCGGCTGAGGATCGCTGCGGCTGCTTCAGCACCAGCTTCGACGATTCCGGCAAGGTGCGCAAGGTTCCCCTGGTCTGGGAGTTCGAAGGCAACCCCTATCCTCTCCTCGCCTTACAGATGCTGCGCGTCGGCCTCGGCAGGGTTTCGGGCACTGTCGATATCGGCCCGAACGGGGTTAGCGGCCTGCGGGTGGGTAAGGAGATCCAGATTCCCACCGATGTGATCGGGCAATTCTATGTTAATTTCCGAGGCCCGCAAAAAACCTTTGAATACTACTCCGCCGCTGATGTCCTAACCGATCAAATTGCCCCGGAGGTTTTCAAGGATCGCTATGTCCTCCTCGGTACCTCCGCCGGGGGCTTGCGGGACCTGCGCGCCACCCCCTTTGAGGACGACTGCCCTGGGGTGGAGGTGCACGCCAATGTGATCGACAACATCCTGGTTGGGGACTTTATCAAGGAGCCGGTCTGGTTGCATGGCGTGGAGCAATTCGCCATTATTATTATCGGTCTGCTGCTCGCGGTGGTGGTAGCGTACTTCCGGCCGCTGACCGGCGGGCTGGTAACGCTGGTGGTGCTGCTGGCGATTCCGCTGGTGAATTATATCCTGATGTTTCCCAGCATCCGCAACGGATATATTGTGAGTACAGCTTATCCGCTCTTGACTGTGTTCCTGGTCTTCGCGCCGGTGATGCTCCTCAATTACTTCTTCGAGGGCAGAAAGAAGCGCTTTATCAAGAACGCCTTCAGCACCTATCTCTCCAAGGAGGTGGTCGACCAGCTGGTAAATGCGCCGGACAAGCTCTCCCTCAAGGGCGAGGAGCGGGAGCTGACCGTGCTCTTCTCCGACATCCGCAGCTTTACCAGCATTTCGGAAAAACTCTCCGCCGAGGGGCTGGCGAACTTTCTCAACGAATACCTCACCCCCATGGCGGACCTGGTAATGGCGACGCAGGGCTGCGTGGACAAGTTTATTGGCGACGCAGTGGTGGCCTTCTGGGGCGCGCCGATGGCGGATCCCGCCCACGCCCGCCACGCCGCGCAGAGCAGCCTCCGGATGATTGCGGCGCTCAATGAAATGCAGCCGGAGTGGGAAGCCCGCGGCCTGCCGCAGATTAAGATCGGCATTGGCCTCAATACCGGGATGATGCGGGTCGGCAACATGGGCAGCACCACCCGCTTCGACTACACGGTGATGGGCGACAATGTCAACCTTGGCAGCCGGCTGGAAAACCTCAACAAAACCTATGGCACCAGCATTATTGTAAGTGTGGCTACCCGGCAGGCTTTGGGTGAAGAGTTTTACTGCCGCGTCCTCGACAAGGTGCGCGTCAAGGGCAAGCAAGAGCCGGTCAAGATCTACGAACTCATCTGTGAAGGTGAGCCTCCCGCAGAGGTCCGCGCGGAGGTAACAGCCTTCGAAGCCGCCTTTGCCGACTACCAGGCGCAGCGCTTTGCGGAAGCGCAGAAAAAGCTGCTCGCGGTGCAGAAAGAATCGCCCAAGCTGTTGCACAAGATCTACCTCTCTCGCATCGACGCCTTTTTAGAGACCCCCCCGGCGAAGGACTGGGACGGGGTTTATACCTTTACAAGCAAGTAATTTTTATTGCCCTTTTCTAAAAACCTCTTAACTTTTTAAGCTCAGCTTTGTTGCATAAATATTTCGCTCAAAAAAGGAATACCAAATGCCGGAAAAAGGTTTTCTTACTCCTGCTGAACTTGCTAATGAATTTGTCGGGGTCGGGGTGAAGAAGGCGCAAATGCCCTTAAGCAAGCTGCTTCTTCTCGGCATCCTCGCCGGGGTCTATATCGGCTTTGCCTCGCATCTCGCGACCGTGGTCGGTACCGAGTGGGGCCCGACTTTGTTCGGGCTGAAGCAAGTCATGCTCGGCGCGGTCTTCAGCGTAGGACTGATGCTGGTGATCATTCCCGGCTCCGAACTCTTCACCGGCAATAATCTCATGACGGTCGCGCTCTGCCATGGCAAGCTTGGCTTCGGCGGGATCCTGCGCAATTGGGTCCCGGTCTATTTCGCCAATCTCATTGGTTCCATTATCCTTGCCTGGATCATCGCCTCCGCCTCTGGGCTTCTCGACGGCCCAATCGGCGCGACTGCGATTCAGATCGCCCATGCCAAGGTGCTTGCCGAGGAAGGGCACAATTATGCGTTCTTTTTCCGGGGAATATGCTGTAACTTCCTTGTTTGTATCGCTGTTATGATGGCCATCGCCGCCAAGGATATTACTGGCAAAATCCTCGGTATCTTCTTTCCTATTATGGCATTTGTGGCTTCCGGCTTTGAGCACTGTGTTGCCAACATGTATTTTATTCCTGCTGGCATCTTTGCCAAGAATTTCCCTGATGCAGTAGTTAGAACAGGCTATGACGCCGTAGAGCTCTCTGCTTTAACCTGGTCAACCATGTGGAGTAACAACCTGCTCTCTGTCACCCTCGGCAATATTGTCGGGGGCGCAATTTTTGTCGGCGTGGTGTATTATTTCCTCTATGTAAGAGGCGCTGAAGAGGCGGATAATTAAAAATTTACGAAAAAAATTGAGGGAAATCTCCCGATCACCTTATAATAAAATTTAAAGTATGCATTTTTTGCACAGGGAGATGGTTTATGAGAACTGGTTATAAGACCTCATTGATGTTAGCGCTGTTGGCAATGCTCGCATTGGGTATTATCGGCTGTGGTTCAGGGGTTGAGCCGTGCAGCGCCTCTGTTGAAGAACACGGTGGTGAGCCCTGCCTGAAAGAGTGTTGGGAATGTGAAAAGTGGCCTTCACAACCTGCGTTGTCTGGCAATGTGAACCTCCGGTTATTGCGGTCAGAGCCGTTTGCCGATCTTGGCAGGGTTGGCGCCAGGAAGACCCGCGGCACCAAAATTGACTTTAATATTTATGACCGCACCTATGGCATGTGCATCGGTAGCGTGTCGATTCAAAGCGGAAGATCTTTTGCTGCTGCCTGCGCCGCCTTGGTCGACCGGTGCGCGTCCCACACCGCCGACTGGCCCGGCGCCATGAAATACGCCAATGGCAATGCCAACCTCAGGGCTGGCGATATCGCCCTGGTTCTTCCAAAGGATGATCCCAGCAGCAATCCCACCCCTGCAAATATCAAGCGAGTAATCTTTATCCGCAACAATATCTCGGTCGGCATCAGCGCCTCTGAAAAGTCTTCGAATTTCGATATTATTGAAGCTGCCCGGGTAATTGATTCCAAGCTGGTGGACTTGCTCCGCCAAAGCTAATCCTTGGCGCTTAGAGTGCTCCTCCTCCAGGGGCTGGCTTTCGGGCTGGCCCCGGTTTTTTGTTTGATGAGCGGTCGACAAAATCCCCCTTAATATTTTTCCAATGGTAAAATCTGTTGAGAAATTCCCCCGGGCGGATAGTATTGAAGCTGGCCGGCCGCTGTAAC
>JAFGNG010000176.1 GCA_016927125.1 Planctomycetota bacterium
GTTAGATAACATACAAACAATCAGAATATAAGTTTTTGTTATTAAACTGCGGAAAAAATGGCCTGTCAAATATTTCACTTCGTAATAGTGTGGCATTTTTGTATAAAGGAGATAAGTTATCAACCATGTCCTGGCTTTCAGCAAGGGAGGGGAAGGATGTATATTGTTTGCGTTCATATCCAGGTCAAGGAAGGGGAGCGGGGAGGTTTTATCGCGGCCACTCTCGAAAACGCGCGTAACACCCGCACCGAGCCGGGGAACTTGCGCTTCGATGTTTTGCAGAAGAATGAAGATCCAGACAGCTTCATGCTCTACGAGGTTTATCGGGATGAGGAGGCTATGGCCGCGCATAAAGCCACGGAGCATTACGCCTGTTGGCGAGATCGGGTAGCGCCCTGGATGGCGGCGGAGCGCGTGGGGGTGAAATATACACCGCTCTTCCCAAAAGAGGAGGCGCAATGGTGTGCGGATTAGGACTATTTTAAAATCAAAAAAGCCAAAACTGACGGATTTGACGGGCAGGGTATTGATAAGACCGAACTAATAGCGTAATTATGACGATAATAAAGATATTGACAGATTATCGGTTGAGCCAGCAGGTTACCGCGAAGAGGAAACTCAGATGGAAGAAAAACGGCAGAAGAAACGTTGGAAGATAGCATATTTTCTCAGGGTTTTTGAGTCCGACGGCGAAGGCCTGGTCGGGGAGGTTGTAAACCTCCACACCGAAGGTATTATGCTGGTGAGCGACAACCCCATCCCCAGGAATAAACAACTGGCGCTGCGGATGAAGATCCCCCTCAAGAACGGGGAAACCGAGTGGCTGTACTTCGACGCCGAGTGCCGGTGGTGCAACGTGCATCCGAATCCGACCCTCTATAACGCCGGCTTTTCGCTCTTGAATCCCCCGGAGGAACTCACCCGGAGCGTCGAACAGTTGATTGAGAACTGGGCCTTGCCGGATAACTCGAATAATTGAAGCAGGCCGACCTAAGACTACAGGGATTCCGTCTTCTTCTGCAGCTCACGGCTGATCGCGAAAAATTCCTCCAACGCCATTTCCTTGAGAAAGACCATCCCCCGCGCCGCGCGCATCATCGGGGAGGGATGTTCGTGGAACCAGCGCCGGCCCAGGCAGGTTTTAAGGGTCTGGTATTGCTCCACCTGGATGCTTTGCGCCAGCTCGCAGAACGGACCGTCATGGGCGTAGCTGGGGAAGGAGGCGTCGCGCTGCGAGACAAAGGTATTGAGAAAGGCATTCTCCATAATCGCGAACATGTTGAGTGAAACCGGCACATAGAGGTTGGCTTCCGCAGGATGGAAGCGATACCAGACATTGCGGTAGCCCCAGATCTTCAGATCCTTGCGCCCGGTCTGCTTGACATATTTCTGCACCGCCGCGGTGATGGCCTGCAATACCTTATAATGCGTGTCCGGCCCGCTGCCTTCGGGGTCAAGTGCAACCGTGATAATATCCGGATTGACCTCTGTCAGCGCCTGCAGGATCGGCGGCACATCCCGCTCCTGGGTAGGCTCTTCAGTAAAGATATCCCCGGTGTAGAACCCCAGGCGCAGGTGCTTGACATGGCTGCAATTCCAGCCGAGATACCCCCACAGGCATTCCGCCTCCCATTCCCGGCACTTGCCCTTCAGTCTTTGGATATGCTCCGGGTCCTTCTTGCCGGGATATTCATTATCGAGATACTCTACCAGGTCATGGATATTACCCCGGAAAGCATCCAGTTCCTGCTTGCCGTAAACCCGGAAGAGATCCCGCAACAGGCGCCGGCAGAAACCTTCTTCAATCATTCTCGGCCGCTTGGCCGCGACGCCGTCCAGGAACTGCCAGACATCGCGCTGCCGGCCAGTTTCATCATCAGGCGCGAAGTAATTCTCAGCATTGAGTCCAAGAAAGTCAGGGCTCCCCAGCCTCGGTGCAAGCTTCTTCAGCTTGTAGCTCAAGTACGCGTTGGTGACCGCGTTGAAGCCGCTGGTGAGGGTAATAAAGTGGTGCGTGTTGGACGGCTCACGGACATGCCTGACAATCGAGGGGAGATAACCCAGCATGATGTCATCATGGTGCGGCTCAGTATGGAGAAAGCAGGTCTTGGTGAGGACCTGAGAGCCCCGGGCAATCGCGGTGCGCAGGCGCTCATGCACTGACTGCACCAACTCCGCAACCGGCCGCCGGGTTTTTGCCGCCAGCAACCTGGCAAAGGCGTCCGCTTGGAAATCCTGTTCCGTTAATTCCAGGATCCCCTTCTGTTGCTTCACCGCCAGGTCAACGAGGATTTGATCCTGTTCCCTTGCCGGGATCTCTTCGAACCGGGAGAGGCGTTCATACTCACGCGCGGAGAGCAGGCTGGCCGCGGCGACAGTGACATAGAAGCGGGCGTTCGGCAGGACCTGGAGGGCGGTAGCCGGGTGGAGCACGCTCTTTTCCGATTGTACCGCGGCCGCCACCACCGGCGCCTTGGTTTCACCAGCGGCAATAATGATGGCGACACAATCCCGGTTGAGGGTA
>JAFGNG010000177.1 GCA_016927125.1 Planctomycetota bacterium
GGATATTTTCCTGCGGATCGGTTGTTGCCATCTTCTCCAACGCCTCCCGGGCCGCCTGTTGCTGCACCGGGTCATGGTAGATAAAGTTGCCTTCGGAGTCGGGATAACCATTCTGCATCACGCTTAGGTTCAGCGCCGCTTCCTGCCGCCAGAGGGGTTCGGCATCCTCGGCGGCGCACTTGATGCAGGCCTCCAGGGAATAAAACCTGGCCCATTGGTTCAAGAAGCGGGTGTTTTTATCATTCACCGCTCTGAATATCCGGGCCAGGAATTTCCGGTATTGATCGCATGCCCGTGAGCGTTTCATCTCCAGCCGGCGAACCAGGTACGGGCTGTAAGCCTCGCAACCAAGGTTCTGGATAGTCAGGCCCATAGAGTAGACCGCGAGGTTGGGCCGGTCTTCGGTAAAGTGCCAGCCCATGATAATGATTGCCCGGTGCAGTTCGTCCGCTTCGGCATACCTGGTAACTTTTTCCAAAGCGGCAGCGCACCGCTTCAGGGCATCGACATACGCCATCATCATCCTGGAGTTAGGCATATCCACGTTGCGATCCACGATGGGTTTGTAGAAATCAGGCACCAGGCGGCACTCCTTGATTTGCACAGCCGCAAGGATCTCGCTGATGCCCCCCGCTTTATATTCCGTCGTGGGCTTCCTGACTAGCTCGTCAAACTGGCGCTGGATTTTTCCGGTTTTCGCGTCCTTTTCCTGCTCGTACCAGCTTGCCAGTTTGGCGTAATGCTGGGCGGCATTGCCATTGTTCTTCGGTAAAGCAATAAATTCGTCCAAACCGGTATCGGTTTCCCAGCGGCTCAAGTCCAAGGCGTCAGCCAGGAGCATCTGTATCTTGGTTGGAAAAAATTGCTGCCCCTCGGCCTCGCCGTTCCTTGCCTTGGCCATCAGGCAGATGGAAAACCAGAGGCACAGCAGCAATACCTGTAGTGGGCGTAGCAATTGTGATTTAATCATAAGAGGCTATTCCTATTACTGTTACGTTGATTCTTCTCAAGATTCATGCAGGTAAGGCAAGACCAATTCCTGGAACAGGATCTTGCTGATTGCCACAATCGGGACTGCCAGCAGCATGCCAAAGAACCCAAAGATCGAGGCGCATACAAAAAGCGAGAGCAGGATGGTAATTGGATGGAGCTGAAGATCCTTTCCTACTACCAATGTCATCAGTAGCGGGTCCAACCCTTGCCCGATGAAATATACCGCCAGCACCCCGCCTAACCAGGCGAACCCCATGCCGTCAATCCAGCAGATCAGCAGGGTCGCGGCAAGAGGAAAGAGGTTGAGGAAAGGGATAAAACTGGCAATGCCGATCAACAGGCCCAGGAAGAGGCCGAATTTTACCCCGCAGAAAAGAAATCCCGAACTGGTGAAGAGTGCGATCGCCAGGCAGACCAGCAGGCGCCCGCGGAAGAAGGAGCCGATAACGGCGTCACACTTCCCGGCAATCTCCAAGAAGCGCGGCCGCAGGTATGCCGGCACATTGCGGACAAAAGCGGCCCAGGCGGGCTTCATGCTGTATAACAGAAACGCCAGGTAGATCGGCGTCAATACCGCGAGCATCACCAAGTTCCAGAACCATCCTGCCGCCTCCACGCTCTTGCGGACTGCCGACCCCACCATGGTCTGCGCCCGTGAGGCAATGCTGGAAACATTATCCCGCAACGCCGCCATGGTGTTGGCGACAAACCGCTTCCATTGGTCACGGCTTATAAAGCGATCCGTGATACTGTAGAGGAATTCCGAATCTTTATCCCGCAGCAGGCGATCGGCCATCTTGCCGATATAACCGCGGTCATATCGGCCATTGCCATTCGTATCATTAAGTGGAATATCCGGGGTAATATCCGGATCGTAAATCCCGTTGCCGTTCAAGTCCAGGAAGGCCTCCCCCGGGATCTCTTCCTCCACATTGCCTTCAAGATCAACAATGGATTTCGGGCCATCGTAAATCCCGTTATTGTTTTCATCCTGCCAGGTATCGGCTTCGGACTCGGAATCAAAGAGCCCATTGCCATTGACATCTTCGAAGGGTTCCCCCACGACCGCAACATACCAGTCCTTCATCTCGGCCCCGACAATCGGCGCCAGCCAGATGGTGAGGTTCAGGATAACCGTCAGCAGCACTAGAAAAACCAGGACAATGGCAAGCTTGCGGGGGATGCGCAACCTCTCCAGCCAGTTGATTAAGGGGTTAAGGATATACGCGATCGCCAGCGCCAGCAAAAAGGGATTGAAGACAGTCCGCTGCCAGTACATGAAGAGAATCGCGAGGATGGCCAATCCCAAGATAAGAATGATCTGGATATGCCTGCGTCTAACATTTTCCATCTGTAAGCTCCTTGCTTAAAAAAGCATCAAGCGCCATTCTGGTTTTCTTCTCCATTCGCTTCTGATAAGCCGGCTTGTTCCCGGATGGTCCCGGCGAGTTCCTCCCGGAGTTCAGGGTTTACCAGCAGGAATTCCCTGGCCTGATCGCGCCCCTGCCCGAGGCGGGTGTCGCCATAGGAAAGCCAGGAGCCGGACTTCTGCAACAAACCGTATTTAACGCCAAGATCCAGGAGGTCACCTTCAAAGGAAATCCCCTGGTTAAAGATAATGTCGAATTCCGCCTGGCGGAACGGCGGGGCGACCTTGTTCTTGACCACCTTCACGCGCGTGCGGTTGCCGGTGATATTTTCGCCGTCCTTGAGCGCGCCGATCCGGCGGATATCCAGGCGCATGGAGGAATAAAACTTCAAAGCCCTGCCGCCGGGGGTGGTTTCGGGGTTGCCGAACATGATGCCGATTTGCATGCGGATCTGGTTGATAAAGACCACGCAGCAACTGGTCCTGTTGATTGCGCTGGTGAGCTTGCGCAGGGCCTGGCTCATCAGGCGCGCCTGTAAGCCCATGTGGCTGTCGCCCATCTCGCCCTCAATCTCCGCGCGTGGGGTCAAGGCCGCCACGGAATCGATGACCACAATGTCGACGGCGTTGGAGCGCACCAGCAGGTCGCAGATTTCGAGCGCCTGCTCCCCGCTGTCCGGTTGACTGACCAGGAGCGAATCCAGGTCCACCCCGAGCTTGCGGGCATAGCCTGGATCAAGCGCGTGCTCAGCATCGATGAAAGCCGCCACCCCCCCGGCCCGCTGGGCATTGGCAACGGCCGAGAGCGCCAGGGTGGTTTTGCCGGAAGACTCCGGCCCGTAGATCTCGACAAGGCGGCCCTTGGGGAATCCGCCGACGCCCAGAGCGGCGTCTACAGAAAGCGAAC
>JAFGNG010000178.1 GCA_016927125.1 Planctomycetota bacterium
ATCTGGTCAATGATCCGGCTGGCGCGGCCGTAGCCAATCCCGAGTTTGCGCTGGAGCAAGGAGACGCTGCCGCGCTTGCTCTCCAGCACCGCGCGGACAGACTGGTCAAACAATTCATCCCGGTCAGCAGCCTTGCCGGGGGAGGACATCCCTTCAATCACAGCCCCCTTTAATTCCTCATGGTAATCCGGGGCTGCCTGGTTACGGCAGAAATCAACCACCGACGCCAGTTCCGCGTCAGTGACAAAAACTCCCTGGGAGCGGATTAACTTCGAGCTCATCGGCGGCATGTAGAGCATGTCCCCGGCGCCGAGGAGGTTCTCCGCGCCGTTGCCGTCGAGAATGGTACGGCTGTCAACCTTGCTGGCGACCTGGAAGGCAATCCGGCAGGGCATGTTAGCCTTGATTAAGCCGGTAATAACATCCACACTCGGACGCTGGGTGGCGAGAATAACATGGATGCCGACCGCGCGGCTCTTGGAGGCTAGGCGGATGATGGACTTCTCCACTTCTTTGCCCGCCACCAGCATGATATCCGCAAGCTCGTCAATAACAATAATCATATGCGGCAAGCGCTTGGGGAAGAGTTCCTGTTCGTCTTCGGTCAATTCATTCGCGATTGCTTCTGTAATCGCCTTCTCTCCCAGCGAGTTGAACTTATCAATATTATTAACTCCCAACAGCGCCAGGTTTTCATAGCGCTGGTCCATCTGGCTGCAGGCCCACTCCAGGATCCCGGCGGCGCGGCGCATATCAGTCACGACCGGGCACATCAGGTGCGGGATATTCTTGAAGCGCGAGAGCTCGACCATCTTGGGGTCAACCAGGATAAACTTGAGCTCATCCGGCCGCTTGGTCATCAGCATGGAGAGGATGATGGCATTGAGGCAGACGCTCTTGCCGCTGCCGGTCGCGCCCGCGATCAAGAGGTGCGGCATCTTGGCGAGATCCTCGATAATCGGCGCGCCAGTAATGTCTGAACCGAGGAACATGGGCGCGGACATCCGGTTTTTCTTCAGGTCATAGTCCTCGTAAACCTCGCGCATCCCGACGAGCTTGGTATGCATGTTGGGGATTTCAATGCCCACCGTATCCTTGCCGGGGATGGGCGCGACAATGCGGACATTATGCGCTTTGAGCGACATGGTAATGTTGTTGGCGAGCGAGAAGATGCGCTCGACCCGGATCCCGGCAGCCAGGGAGATCTCGAACATAGTCACCCTCGGCCCGGTTTCAATCCCGACCACGCGCCCGTCAATCTTGAACTCCGCCAGGGTGCGCTCCAGGATCTCCGCGCGCTTCTGCAGGGTGGTCTGCGATTCGCCGCGGGAGGTGTCCACCGTCTCCAGCAGGTCACCGGACGGCAGGGCATAATCTTTCAGGCGCGCCAGGATGCGGTCCCGGGATCTCCGAGCGGATTCCTTGGCCTGAGCGCGGGTGTTCTTGCGTTTTGCGGCGGAGGACATGCGTCCCGACGCGGAGGCGGCGAGCTTCTTCAAGTCCACCTTCTTCACCTTGGAGACAGGCTCTTCTTCTTCCTCTTCCTCGTATTCGGATTCTTCTTCCTCTTCGTAATATTCTTCTTCATCCTCTTCGTATTCTTCTTCCTCTTCCGCGCGCTCGCGGCGGGCTTCGCGCCAGTCGCTGATGGTTCCCGTGACCCGGAAGAAGATCGAGCGCAGAAATTCCACTGCGTGGAGGATGCCGTTTTTACCCGCCTCGGTAAGGGTGGAGCAGAATTGGAAAAAGCTGAAGAGCCGCTGCCCGAAGGCCAGGAAGGAGCCTGCCAGCAAACCTAATAAAATCACGCCATAGAGCCCGGCATAACCCATCCAGGCAATGCCCTTCGGGGCAAGGTAGTTACCGGTGATCCCGCCATAGAAGGCAGAGGATTCCTCCCCGCCGGTGCTGGCCGCAAGGACGCTGACGCTGGCCACGAGCAGTATGCCCCCCGCGACCTGCGGCCAGGTGTTAAAGAAACTCTGGCGCAGCGCCACGTGGATTCCCCACAGGCAGGCAAGAACCGAGAGGAGGGTGCCGGGCAGGGCGCCGAGCGAGATATTGGCATAGTACGCTGCGTGCGCGCCAATCCTGCCGGTCAGGCCGTCCATGGACTCCTCCTGGGGATACAGTGCAGTGTCGCTGGTCAAGATGCTGAGGGCCAGGAAGACCCCGCAGGCAACCAGGAAAATGCCGGTAATGATCGCAGTATTGCTATGTTCATCTCGTGCAGCCATGGTTATGTAATCCTTTCGTCAGGCAATCAAATTAATAGAAGCTATGACACAGCACCACAGGGACTTCCGTGGCAGAAGCCCTATATATTTTATCGGCCACAAACGGGGTAAAAATCCATCCCAATACCACTAAGTTTCTGCCTTAAGAAAATAGTTTTATTACCACTTGCGGGCTTTCGCGCCATCTGCTAAGATCGCAAAATAAGCGTAATAAACCGTCATTATGCCTATAGTTGGGGATTTTCCAGGAAATCAGGGGAAAAATCATGCCGGAAGAATCTCTTCGCTATACCCGCACGGAACTGGAGCGTTTCTGCCGAGAAATCTTTGAAAAGCTGCAGCTCTCCCCGGAAGACAGTAGGGTCTCAGCCGAGGTTCTGACCGCTTCCGACGCGTACGGCATCCCCTCGCACGGCATGGGGAGGCTCTGGCGCTATGTCAACGCCCTGAATGAACGCCAGGTTATCCATGATGCCGAGGATGAGATTATTAAGGAAACCCCCTCCACTATCATGATTGACGCGCACGGCGGCATGGGCGCGCCGGTCAGCGTCCGGTGCATGGAGCGGGTGATTGCCAAGGCCAAGGCAACCGGCTGCGCCTTCGGCTGCGTGCGGAACTCCAACCACTTCGGCATTGCCGGTTACTATGCCAATATGGCGCTCGAGCATGACATGCTGGGTTTTGCCATGAGTAATACCGGCGCGCTGGGGGTACCGACCTTCGGGCGGCAGGTGATGTACGGCAGTAACCCGCTTGCTTTTGCCGCGCCCGCGAATGAGGAAAAAGCCTTCCTGCTCGACATGTCGACCACGATTGTCTCGCGCGGCAAGCTGGAGGTGTATGAAAATGCGGAAGAACCGCTGCCCGAGGGTTGGGCGGTGGACAAGACCGGCAAGTCCGCTACCGACGCGCATGCTATCCTGGATGACATGCTCCACCGACTGGGCGGGGGGCTGCTGCCCTTGGGCGGAATCAGCGAGCAGGGCGGCGGCCACAAGGGCTACGGACTCGCGATCATGGTGGATATCTTGAGCGGCGTCCTCGGCGGCGGCACCTTCGGGCCGGACATTTATGACACTGCGACCGTCTTCGCGCGCATGTGCCACTTCTTCGGCGCCATCCGAATTGATTACTTCCGCGATCCCGAGGAATTCCGCCAGGATATGGACAAGATGCTGCGGCAACTGCGCACCGCCGAACCCGCCGAAGGAGAGGAGCGCGTCTACTTTGCGGGTCTCAAGGAATTCGAAGAGGAGGCGAGGCGCAAGGCGAACGGCATCCCGGTGCACCTCAACATTGTCAAGCAGGTCACTGACATCGCTAAGGAGTTGGGGGTGGAGGCGCTGAGGGCGATTGCAGGGAGTTAAATTGGGGTTGGGTGCCAGCGATTGCTTGCAATCGGCGTGAGCTCAGGCTCAATGAAGGTTATTATTAAATGATCGAATTAATCTTTAATCTTTGAATAGTGGCCTTCTAAAAATCCCTTTTTCATTTTTATCGCCTTCGGCACACTGATTGGCAAGCAATCAGTGCCACCCGCCGACAATCTAAATTACTAATATAAAAGCAACCCTGGGAATCCATATATCACTAAGCCTTCGCATTTGCTTCTCGTCCGGCAAAGGCCTTGGTCTGGCGGTCGGAGATTTCTTCCGCAGTCTTGCGGTCGCCGGCGAAGAGGGCATCGATAATCTTCTTCCCTTCCGCAAAGCTGGCTTCTTCTTCGTCAGGGATTACCGGCGCGAAGAGCATGGCGACTTCCGGTGGTGCGGTTTCCGCAGCCGTCTGCGCAGCCATGGTGTCGACAAAGTGATCGCCAAACATAATGACTTGTTTATACCCGGTCTTGCAGAAGGCAACCAGGGATTCCGCCTTGGTAGCGGATTCCTGCCCGAAGTAACGGGCAATAAAGTCAATCCCTTCCTTCTCCATGGAGGCGCGGATGCTGCCCTCGCTGGCGGTGGAGACAAGGTAGAAATCCACCTTCTCCCGGAAGGGGGTAAAAATATTTTCCTGGAGGCCAGGGACGAGGCCGATCTCGGTGAGTTCAGTCAGGCGTTGGTTAACCTCTTCGCTCCACGCCAGCAGGCGCGCGACATCGTCTGCGTCCGCATAATCCTTGAGGTTTTCCGCGCTCAACTTTCTCCCCGCCGCTTCCAACTCCTGCACCGCTGCCGCCACGCCGGGAATCCCACAGGGATAGCCCTTCTCGACCAGGTGCGCGGCCAGGGCGTTGACGCAGCGGAAGCGCTCCTTGCCGGCATACTCCGGGGATTTGAAATTAATATAACTGTACGCCTCGCGGAAGATGTCGTAGGAAACGCGCTGGAACTCCCGCACGTGCAGAAAGAGCAGGGTAAACATAATCTGGTGTTTGTGCTTGGTGAAAAGCTTGCAGACGCCGTCGAAATCAAGCGCGATCGCGGTGTCATGCTTCCTGCCGGGTTTTAGTTCTTCTGCAATTCTGTTGGTCAGCGCCAGATCAACATTAGCCAGTTCAGACATTTCTTTTCCTTTTCTCATGGTGTTTAAATTAGAGCAAGTTTGATTTATTAATCTTCAAGCTTCGTAACCGTAATGCGCGGGCCATTTACTTCTACGATTTTTACCGGGGTATCCTTCTTGAGCAGCCCGCCATCGGAGACGACGTCCAAGGTTTTACCATCATCGGTACGCATCTTGCCCGCGGGGCGGAGATCCGTCGCAGCGACACCGGTAACGCCCTGCAATTCCGATTCCTGGCGGTGGACCTCGTGGGGGAACCTCCCGGATTCCTCCGCGGCGACATCCGCAATCACCTCCGAGCCGCTGCGTAGGGAGGAGGTCAGGATAATCTTGCCAAGGATCGGCACCTTGACAAGATATTTTGCCAACAGCCAGCCGAGGACAATCGCAAGCAGCGAGCCCAACCCGAAGAAGGTAATCATACGGTTGACTTCGTTCTGCCAACCCGCGCCTTGCATGCTGAGCGCGTCAAAGGGCAGCAGGTAGCTGAAGGCGAGTGAAGCGAAGATGCAGAGGATTCCCAAGATCCCGGAAACGCCGAAGCCGGGGAAGATAAAGAGTTCCATCAGGATAAAGACAATGCCGGCGAGAAACAAGCCGATCTCCCAGAACTCCGCCCGTCCGTGCAGGAAGAGGATGGCGAAGAAGCAGGAGAAGCCGATAATTCCGATAATTCCCGGCACGCCGAAGCCGGGCACGCTGGCCTCGACAATCACCCCGGCAATGCCGATCACCAGGCAGAGGACCAGCAGCATCTGCCACTTGATGCTGATCTCCTTGCTTAAAAGGCCGCTGCTTTCCTCCTGCGGTGTTTCCATGACAAACCGGTCAGAGGCATTGATCTCACGGTCAGCGTAGAACTTGCCAACGCTGTCGGTGACTTCTTTAATTAGCCCGTACTTCTGTGCTTCGCCAGCGGTCAGGGTTAGTAACCTCCCCTCGGGACAAACCAGGGTGCGGTCGGCAATCTTGCGCTGGCTCTCGCCGTCCTGGATCTGCTTCTCGAGGAGTTCCAGCTCTTCCCGCTTGAGGAATTCCCCGGCGCCGTCTTCATACTCGATGTAATAAAGCGCGATCGACTTGGTAACCATCGCTTCCAGCAGCTTGGGGGGATAGCCCTTGGTTTCGGCGTTGGCGCGCATCCGGCCGCGGATAGTGCTTTCCACCTTCTCGCGCATATAGTCTTCGAGCTTCATATTTATGGCGTGCGGTTCGCAATCACCAATGATGGAACCTTTGACCATGACAATCTCATCACAGGCGGTCGCGACCATGCTGCCGCCGCTGATCGCCTGCTTGGTCACCAGCGCCACCGTCGGGATAGGGCAGTCGATCAAGGTCCGGCAGATATTATTGCAGGTGTCGACCACCCCGCCGGGGCTGTCGATCTCGAGCACAATCAACCGCGCGCCGTCGTACTCGGCTTTTTCGACCGCGGTCTCGACATCCTTGTCGGTTACTACCACCTCCCCGGCCAGCCAACGTAAGGCAGCAATGTCAGGGATAATGGTGCCGTGGAATTTAATCACCATTACCTTGTCATGCGCGGAGAGGGCGGGCGGGAGCTTGCCCGGTTCTTCCGCCTGCAGGTATTCGCCGCAGAAACCCAGCAACATGCCGATGACAAAGACAATCAGGAAAATCTTGGAAAGAGGCTGTAATACTCTCATGTTATGCTCCTTGGCTGATTAAACAGGTCATGGGGAAAGGGTAATAATCCCTAACCGCTTATCCGACTTCAGAAGGCTACCAATTGCCCCGCATGGTGTCAAGGACGCTTCGGCCCGCTCCGGGAGGTGTTGATCAGAATTTTATGCTGCTCCTGCCGTTCGCGATCGCTCTTGGCGACGTACAGGGGGTTCTTGTCTTCATCGCATTGAGCGTAGTACATCGCGGTCGCCAGTGTTCCCGGGGTGGGGATAAAGCATTGCACCTGCTGGGGCCGCCAACCCCGCTGCCGGAACCACTGCGCGAGCGACTTCATATCCTCCAGCGTACATCCGGGAAAGGCGCTGATGAGG
>JAFGNG010000179.1 GCA_016927125.1 Planctomycetota bacterium
AACCCTTAAGTTAAGGCTAAATCAATTATGTTGTAGGTGATGGTTTACAAGTAAGTGGTAAGTACTTCCCATCAACAGCTTTGTAAACCGCGTGTCACCATGCATGAATCGAGTGGGTGCTTCATCATAACAAAACTGGATAGTGGGACTTACGCCTGCTATCCAGTTTTTTATTACCATAGGATCGAATGTAATGAGGTATTTTTGAGTCTTATACCTTTGAAGAAAAGTATAAACGTGGAGTAAGAATGAAGCATTGCCAGGAAGAAAAATCTCAGGTAATTTCATGCATAGTCATTCTGTATCCTCAATTCAGCCCAAGACAACGCCCCACTTGTTTTGGCAGATAGCAGTGTGTCCAAAGTTAAAGCTGAAGTATTAACTAATCTTCCCAGATGTGGTGTCTTTAATCATGAACAAGTCAAAAATAGCTAAAATAACAACAAGATCAGCCTCAAATTCAGCACGTTATTAACTTGACAAGAGCGATAAAATGTAGTATGATATATACATATTATTTATACCGCGTTTTCAATAATATTTTGAAAACCAGTCAGAACATTTTATAGTTTGGATCTATAATTTATTGATAAATAATTTACCCGGGAAAGGAACGAATCGATGAGAAGGATTTTGCGTCTGCCGATTATGAAAACAGCAGGTTTCATTAATAAAACTTTCAAAAAATTAAAACGTTTGTATCGACATAATTCCTATCTGGTATTTGGTCTTTGCGGTTTTATCTGGTATCTTTTGCGGACCGGGACAAAACCATCCCGAGCATCCTATCCCTGCCAACAAGCTGCCGCAGGCACCACAATTGTGTTCTTGCAGCAAGTGGCGGTGATAACCATAGGAGCGAGTAGAAGCGGGCTTGAACTTATTAAAAGGGATTATGAAAAAATTCTTAAAGCCCTGCTTGTAACAGTTCCCTTATTCCTCATGTTTCATGCTTACCTGAATTACCAGGATAATTTATTGCTGTCAAAGCTCAGCTTTCAAAGCGTTCCGATAATGTCTCCCGCAGAGTTTTCACAAGCATTTGGCGAATATGAATCTCCTGATGATCCCATGCTTATCCGAACCACCGAAGCGGTGGTGAGCGTCGCCTATGATAATACCGTTACTTATGGGACAGTGCTGCCCTTTGATCAAGCGCAAAATCCCGCCTATGATTTAGTCTGGCAGGCGGTTGAACAACTTGGATTCGGAAGTCCTGAAAACCCTTTAGAAAACTTCATCGATAGCTCAGATACAGTTTTAATTACCCTCAATCTAATTTCCAGTGATATTGGAGCATATACTAATCCCGCTGCGGTCAGGCCGGTGATCGATATGGCTATCTTAGCGGGCGCCCAGACCATTTGGGTAGGGGATGGGGGAGCTGGTTATGCGGCGACCGCAACTACCTTAGATGATACAGGGTATAATGATCTGATAGACGAGTTGCAGGCAGAACATCCCGAGATTACTATTGCAGTAGTTAATCTTAATAATCCAAAAGACTTTAATTATAATGACCATTGGCGATGGGTATATCTTGGAGCTTATTCAAGTTTTGCTGGTTCTGGTTATTCAGATGCTGACCTTAGTAGTTATGCTACCAGTAGCGATTATTATAGTAAAACCGATGCTTATGGAGTTAATCCAGGAGGGAACATTCAAGGCTGGTTCGCGATTAATGAATGGGTCATGGATGCAACCGTAGTAATCAATATGCCAAAAGCAAAAGTTCATCCTATTGCGATTAATACAATTTCTATTAAAAACCATGTGGGCACTTCCATGACCCATCCCACCAAAACTTACATCAGTGAGGGAACGGGAAGGGTCGCCCATTACTTGCTGGGTACCATGACTACCATTTGGTATTCTTTATGGAATGATTGTATTTGGAGAGACGTGCTTGATATCAACAAGACGGTTTTATACACCGACTCAACGGGTGTGGTTTATCCCACGCAAAAGAGAAAATATCTTAATATCCTAGATGCAATCCAAACCAAGGAAGAGGCCGATCCCCCGGGACCGAGTTGCCATCGATATGGGCCAAATGTGGATACGTATGTAGTTTTAGCAAGTGTCGACCCGGTTGCCACAGATGCGGTAGCTTCAAGGATAATGGGTTATGATTTTAGTGTTATTCCAATGATCAATAATGCTTCTTCTGACCTGCTTCATCCGGTTGGCTTAAATGACCGCTCTCTAATTAGAATTATTGGGGATGACATTAATGAAAATCAAAACCACGTACATGCTTTTGCTGGCGAGTGGGACCAATGGGCGGTATCACACGAACTCCCCATAACTGACTTTACCCCGCCTCAAATCAGTTCTGTTGCTATCAGCAATGATGCAACCAATGTCTATGTCGATGCCGTGATTACAGATGCCTTAACTGCCTATTTATATTATGAGGGAGAAGTTGTTAAAATGGATTCCGCGGGCGATGACTTTTCTGCGATTCTTCCTCTGGCAGAGGTGGATTTTTATATCATTGCGCAAGACTTTTGGTTTAATACCCAGCACAGCCCAACCTATAATGTGGATATCAATGAAATCCCGGTCGCGGTACCAACCTCTACGCTCCAGGGTGGTCTGGAGGTGGAGTTTGATGCTGCCGGCAGTTATGATCCCGAAGGCGATGCGATTGTCGAATGGGAATGGAAGCTGGGGTCCACGGTAATCTCAACTGCGATGCAGTTTACCCACAGCTTCCCCGGGTATGCTTATGACCCGGCGCTTTTGCCTGGTTATCCGCCCTATGAAGTAACCCTGCGGGTCAAGAGTGAAAATGATATGTGGAGCGAGCCAGTATCAATAACGGTTGATTGGCTTCCGGGAGACCTTGATGGTAGCGACTTGGTGGATTTTGCGGATTTCACCATTTTAAAAGTTTACTATAGTTTAAACTACCCACCTGCAGACTTTGATAACAGCGGCAAGGTTGACTTTGAAGACTTTGTCATCCTAAAAACTTATTATGGAGAGAGCCGGTAAGTAGAAGTTCTATTGGCGGCCTTGTAAACCCAGCTCTTCAGGCGCGGATCGGCTTTGTTGCTCCATTTATGATCATACTGGATAGCGGGTGTTACCCCCCCCCGCTATCCAGTTTTTATTTCTCTGGTGTATTCTGCAAAACACCATCCCCAAGGCATTGCATTCTTCTGAGTAAATGTGGTATGGTGGTTGCGCCTGGCTGAGCACTGATGGATTTTTGAGAGAAGCGTAAAAATGACTACTTTATCTTGCCTTATCATTGGCGCTGGCCCGGCAGGACTCTCCGCCGCAATAGCCGCTGGCCGCTCCGGCCAAACCGTGACTATCCTTGAGAAAAATCTGCAACCGGGGCGCAAACTCCTCTTGACCGGCGGCGGCCGAGCCAACCTAACCGATCCATCTGTAACTGCCTTGGACACGGCGGGGAATTATGGAAAGAGCGGCCGGTTTCTCTACCAAGCCCTGGCGGCCTTTGATTACATGAAATTTTTGAATGAGCTAGGGATTTCAATAGAGCAGGAACAGGATGGCCTCCGCAAGGGGAGCATCTATGTCAGAGGTGGAGCGCAACGCTTGTTGGAGGCATTGCTGGCCGAGGCAGAGAGGCTGCAAATAGAAATTGTGCCTGGCGCGGCGGTCCAATCCGCTGTCGGCTTGCCGGATGGCGGTTTCAAAGTTAAAGCCGGCGCCAAAAACAGGCATGGTGACCGGTTAATTATCGCCACCGGCGGCATAACTTACCCTTCTACAGGCTCTTGTGGTGATGGCTACCGTTTGGCTGAGAGCTTTGGCAATCTGGTTGAACCTCCCCGGCCCGCTCTCTGTCCATTCCACACTGAACCCCGCTTCCCAGAATTGTCAGGGATTACCGTGGCGGATGCCAAGCTAACCATACAGCGCCAAACACGGAAACTGGCTACCAGGCAAGGGGCGCTTCTCTTTACCCATACCGGCGTCTCCGGTCCGCCGGTGTTGGACCTAAGCCTTGAACTGGCGCGGGCGTCAATGCCGACTAAGGAAATTTCCGGTTCTGTTCTCATCGCCGATCTCGTGCCGGCAAAGAGCCGCGAGCAATTGGTAGGGGAATTCCTTGCAACTGCCAAGGCTAAGCCGAAACGGTTTCTGGAAAACGCCGGCCTTTGCCCAGAGTTGAGCGCACGCTTATTAGCGGCGCTTGCGCGGCGTGCGGGGATTGTTCCCGCACAGAGGATCGGCGAAGTTTCGCGCCGGGAATTCAATAATTTTGCCGAAAGCATAAAGGCTCTGAGCATGGAGATCAAGGAACCTTTTGACCCTGCTGAGGCTATCGTGACCTTGGGAGGGGTTGCGCCCCGGCAAGTCAACCCGCATACCATGGAGAGCTTGGTCAAGCCGGGCTTGTTTTTTGCCGGGGAGCTGCTGGCGCCAGCCGGGCCGTGCGGGGGTTACAATTTGCTTATGGCCTTCGCCACCGGCCACGCGGCAGGGAGTATGCAGCCATTTACCATTCAACCTTGACAATCCTATTGCCGCCCCGGACAATATTTATTCAGACATCAATTACCCACCAAACGAGTATCATGCTCGAAAATAAATTCGTTATTCTATAATTATCTTAATCGCTGACATGAGGACGAAATTACTATTCTTGCAGATGACTTTTAGTTAGCACTATTGATTCAGCAATTGAAGAAAAGGCGACAGCAAAGGGGGGGCAAAATTTATGAAAGCATTCGGGTTTGGAGTATTGGGAATCTCATGTTTGTTTCTGTTCGCTGGAGCCGAGGTTAGCGCTGAAGAGGCTAAACCGGTTATTACTGATGAAATGTTTACAATTAATAACCTCTGGTTGCTAATCTCTACTTTTTTGATCTTTATTATGCATCTGGGTTTTGCCTCGCTGGAGTCTGGATTAACCCGGGCAAAGAACACCGTAAATATACTCTTTAAAAATACCTCGATCGTGGCTCTTGGGATTTTAACCTATGCCTTGGTTGGCTTCAGCCTGATGTACCCCGGCACTGATTTTACCGGGGCCTTCTTTGGCTTTCATGGCTTCGGTCTCAACCCACCAGCGGATGGGATGGGGATCAGCTATAACGGTGGCAATTCCACCTATTGGACGGATTTTATTTTCCAGGGGATGTTTGCTGCTACCGCTGCGACTATCGTTTCGGGCGCTGTTGCTGAACGGATCAAACTGCACAGCTTCCTCATCTTCTCTGCCATCTATGTCGCTCTGGTCTATCCCATTGTGGGCATGTGGGGATGGGGCGGGGGATGGCTTGCGGAGAAGGGCTTCCATGACTTTGCGGGCTCCACCTTTGTCCATTCCGTTGGTGGCTGGGCGGCATTAGCCGGGATTATAGTACTTGGTCCCAGGCTTGGGAAATATGTAAATGGCAAGAATAAACCGATTCCCGGCCACAGCCTGCCTCTCGCTGCGATTGGGATGTTTCTGTTGTGGTTTGGCTGGTACGGGTTTAATGGCGGCTCGGTTTTAAATGCCGACCCAGCCATGGTTTCGCTGGTATTTGTGACAACCTCTCTGGGGGCAGCTTCAGGAATTTTCACTGCCATCTTGATATCCTGGCTCTGCCAGAAAAAACCAGACCTCTCCATGGTTTTAAATGGCTCCCTGGCAGGACTTGTTGCTATCACCGCAGGCGCGGATTGTGTTACCCCTTTAGAAGCAATTTATATTGGCGGCATTGCCGGTGTGATAGTGGTTTTGGCAGTCCTGCTAATCGATAATAAACTACACTTGGATGACCCTGTGGGAGCGACTTCGGTCCATCTTATCTGCGGAATTTGGGGGACCTTGGCAGTAGGTATCTGGGGAGTTGGAGCTGATGGCTCTCCCTTTGCAATTATGCCACAGCTTATTGGTGTTATCTCAGCAGGAATATTTTGCTTCTGCTGCGCTTTGGTAATCTTTTTTGTTATAAAGCTCACTCTCGGTTTGCGGGTGTCAGAGGAAGAAGAAATCCGAGGCCTGGATATTGGCGAGCATGGCATGGAAGCCTATGCAGGATTCCAAATATTTATTACCCAGTAGGATTAAAGGCGAGGAATATTGACAGTCCGCATAAAGGTAAAACTATAGAAAAGGGATATAGACCATGAAATTAATTATAGCATACATCCAGCCGGAGAAACTTACGCCGGTAAAACAGGAGCTATATAAGAATGAAATATATAAAATGTCAGTTACCAACGCGGTCGGCTGCGGACAGCAGAAGGGCTATCATGAATCATACCGGGGTGGAGATATTGAAGTAAACCTGTTGAAGAAAATCCGATTGGAGATCGCTGTTAATGAAGAATTTGTCAAACCAACGGTGGAGGCTATTATCGCTGGCGCGCGTACCGGCAAGATTGGTGATGGCAAGATATTTGTTACCTCGTTAGATGAATGTTATCGAATCCGAACGGGTGAAACCGGCAAATCGGCAATTGGGTGAGAGAAATTTTGCCTGCAATCTTATAAATCCCAGGTCACCCGGCAAAAACGCGCTTTGTCTTCCCGTCATAACATCTTTGGATAGTGGGCCTTACGCCTGCTATCCAAGGTTGTTTAATCCCTCCTACGAAACTTGAAAAACACCTGGTTCAATCCAACAAAACGCCAACAAAAGTTGGAGCTGTAAGCCAACAGTTTGAAAACTTTCAAGATCCCATGCTGTTATTATTTTGCAGAGTTACTAAGTTAATTCTTCCGCAACGGCTCCGGCTTTTTAAACCTCCAGCCAATTCCATGATTTTCTCAAAAAGGGTGGAATCGCATCTTCTAAATGTTATCTAACCATTACGTTGCATATGAATTACCACCAACAGGCGGCTTTTGGCCGATCATTTCAAGCATTTACGAAGTTACATTCAAGGATTTCCCCTATTTAAAAAAACTAACTACCTGAAATAATTGCATTTCCCAGGACGGATTATTTTTAGGCAACACCATGGTCATTATAATCACAGGAAAGGTAAACGAGAATCTCATGCTAAAGATGGCAATAGTTAGAAAGGAGAAAATTATACGGGAATAGCAATTATCTGTTTTGTTAAAAAAATAGGCGCATCGGGCAGCGCCGGTTCTGCAACTAAGGCAGAAAGGAGAGCAATATGGGCGAAATCAATTTGATTTTTGCGGTAAGGATTTAGATTTCGGGAAGGAATGGTTGCAGTTTGTATGGGGATGGAAACGACTAAAGAACTATAAAAAAGGAGCAGATAAATGTTACGTAAAATCTTACTCATTGTTGCTGCCTTAATGGTTATTGTCAGCAATCAAGCAATCGCAACTGTAATTATGGACCAAGAAAAATGGGAACAACTTCCGGATCTCACTCCTTGCGGTATGGATGTAATGACTACCGTACCATATGCATTGGCAGATGACTATCTCTGTACAATGACGGGAAGGTTGACAGAGATCAGTATTTGGGGCTCATGGTACTTGGATGGGCTACCCAAAAATGCCGCTGGCGCAGATGACCCGTCCCAGGTCAAATTCCGGATAGCAATCCTTTCTGATATGCCCGTAGGCCCAGATAATGATTTCAGTAAACCCGACGAATTACTCTGGGAAAAATACTTTGACCCAGGAACTTTTAACGTTGAGGCTCCAATTGTTGGTGAAGAGGGATGGTACAATCCATTTGAACCTTTTTACGAGCCGGTCGGTGATACCCTAGCCTTTAAATACACCTTTACTCTCGATCCTGCTGATACCTTTATTCAACAGGGCACGAAAGATGATCCCATTATTTATTGGCTGGGGCTTCAGGCAATTCCAGAAGATGAGGGGGTAGGCAGCAGCAACGCCTTGTTCGGCTGGAAAACCTCTCTTGACCACTGGAATGATGATGCCACTTACATCGAACCGGAGGCTGAACCAGACGCAATCTTGGGCGAATTGCGTTACCCTGATGGTCACAATCTTCAAGGCCAAAGCATCGATCTGGCCTTTAGTATTTCAGGAGTGCCGGAACCGATGACTGCCAGCCTGCTGGTGATGGGCGGCTTATTCGCCCTTATCCGCCGTCGCCATCTTGGGCGTTAAAACAAAGAACAGAATCCACCCATAAGCGGACTCATAGCAAAGGAAGCATGGGTGAAGGTAACAGACAGTAATCAGTTTCAAATAAAATGAAAAAGGAAAAAAAATGAAACGTCTATTTATTACAACCATTTTAATCGTTACCCTGGTAGTAATTGCTTTTACGCCAAGAGCCGAAGCCAATCTGATTTTGAATGGCAGCTTCGAATCCGGCCCTGAATTGCTTGAGGTGCCGGGTTTATGGCAAACTGTATTTCCACCCTCCACTGCGATTGATAACTGGACAGTAATTCAGTCTGACATCAATTACAAGGGAGCGTACTGGGAAGCTTCCGACGGGATCAACAGCCTTGACCTGAATGGTGATAACGGCCCCGGCGGGGTTGAACAAGCTTTCGCGACTGTCATCGGTGAAGAATATACCGTAACCTTTGACATGGCCGGCAACCCCAGCACTAATCCTGGAAATGACCCCAAAATCAAGTGGCTGAGAGTTGCAGCCGCGGGTGATTTCGAGGACTTCTCTTTTGATGTCACCGGCAAGACTAACGCTGCGATGGGTTATGAGAGCCACATCTGGAGCTTTACCGCGGTTAGCACCACCACTACGTTGCAGTTTATCAGCCTTGATAACACTCAGAAGTGGGGTCCGGTACTGGATAATGTCGTGGTTATGATTCCGGAACCGGCAACTTTAGCGCTATTGAGCCTTGGCAGCCTGGTCTTGGTTATTCGCAGGCGCAGAGGGTAAGTCCACGCAGATAGCGTGAGAAGAAGAAACACAGGGCGTGTTTTATGGAAAGTAAAAGGTTAGAGAAAAACAGATTAACGGAGAAATGTAATGATTAGAAGACCTGTGATTCTCACCCTGTTGCTTTTCATGATGTTTTCGTGGACAGCGATGGGCGAGATGATCATTATCGAATTGAATTATGAATTCAGCGGCGCGACTTCCCCCACTGGCCCGACGCCATGGCTGACCGCAATCTTCGATGATGAAGGTACTCCCGGCTCGGTGATTTTAACCCTGGAGAATACTAACTTAGTAAATTTTGAGTATACCAACGCCTGGTATCTAAACCTGGCTCCCTTGCTTAATCCGGCTGCCTTATCCTTTGCCGAGCTCAGCCGGGTGGGCACGTTTGACAATCCCGGGATCGGCGCTTCGGCCAACAACTACAAGGCCGATGGCGACGGGTATTACGATATCCTCTTTGATTTCAGTGAAAGTTTTGACGGCCGGTTTGGCGCCGGGGAATCGATTGTCTATCTGATTACCGGGATTCCTACCCTGAGCGCACATTCTTTCAATCACCAGAGCACCCCCAGCGGCGGCAACGGAGTTTATCATTCCGCCGCGCATATCAGCGCGATTTACTCTACCTTCAGCACCAGTATTGACAATTTCGGTTGTCCCGAGGGCAGTGGGTGGATTGGTGACACGGATGTCTCGGAACCGGCGTCAATATTCCTGCTGGCTTTAGGCGGAGCCGCAATGCTGCGCCGCCGGCAGAAATAACCAGGAAAGATAATGATGATATTTAATTATCTCAAAGGAGTTAATGTGATGAGAAAGCTTATAGCAATTCTGGCAGTGATTGCTGCGGTCTTGCTTCTCACCTCAATATCAATTTCAGCAAACGGCTTGCAGTATTACGATACTTTTAATGCGTCTTTCGAGCAGGACTGGAATATAACTTCCGGCGGCGGCACAGGCTACAATGGCGGCGAGTGGTTTTATTATCCGCAAAGCGAATTGACCACCCAATGGTTTTACAATGGGCCCTTTGATCCTGACCGCTGGAAACGGGTCTGGGGTTCAGTTTCAATTGACCCGCTGGATGTTAATTATTATGTAGAATTCGCGATCAATTGGGCAACCCCGGTATGGGACCCCAGCGATCCTACAGGCGGTTCGGCGCCGCCGCTCCCGGAAGATATTGTGGGCGCTTTAGAGGAGGATTTCATCGCGCATCAATCTTTATTCTCCTTTGATGAGCAAAATCCAGTACCCGGTTCTCCAATAGACTTTTATTTTGAAATCCTGGATTTTAACCCGGAATGGATTTCGGTTGACTTTTATGGCATGAATGTCGCTGTCTGCGGTGAAATCTGGCACGAATGCGTACCCGAGCCAACCACCTTCGCTTTATTGGGAATCGGCGGCCTGGCAGTATTAATTCGGAAGCGCAAAAATGTTAAATCATAAAATCAACGTTCCTCAAAAATAACTCTCTTCATACGTTGATTTTAGTTTCGTGGCTAACCGATCTGCTGGGATCGGTTAGCCATAATTTCTGATAAAACACAGCCAAGATGATATTACGAGGCTTTAGGACAGGATGGCTATAACGCAGGTAATTTATTAACTAATTCGATGGTAGGCCTGCAATGTCAAATAACGTTCAAATCAAAAATAATGTTAAAGAGGGTTAGTATCGGCCACTCTGGATATTATCTAAACAATATCTGACAAACGAGTTACTACCGCAGACAGCTTATTCTGATTATTTCAAGCAATTTCGAAAGGCAATTCAAGGTTTTCCCCTATTTAAAAATTCCGAGGTTAAGGTATTAATATAAGTGTGATCGCTATTAACCTGGCTTAATCAAAACGGGAAAACTTAGTAAAAGCATCAGAAAGCTATTATCTTTTTCTGCGCTTTAACCAGGAAAGGAGATTCAAATAGTAGGGTTTTTCCTGAGCTGGGAAATAACCTTTTACGGGTAGCTTTTAATTCGTGTTGAAACAAAGGAGGATGCAATAAGTGGATAAACAATAGCTGATGTATTTGGGACAGTGGCTCATAGCAAAGTACACTGTAAGCAAGGATTAAAGCAATAACAGAGTTTTAAAAGACACAATTGTATTACAAAAAAAAGAAAAACCCCTCCTTCTTACCAAATGGTAGAAGGCCCCTAATAAAAGAACTCTCCTCATCGTTACCGGCAGGGCGCGAAATTTATGCGCCCTGTCGGTATTTTTATCCCAAAAACTTGCCAAACCCCAATTCTAGTAGTACATTACTACATGGGGATAAATTGGGGATAAAGTACACTAGAAGTAAAACGATGAGGGACTCAGATGGATAAACAGAAAGTCCTACGGGTAGGATTATACCTACTCGTAGGTGCGACTATACTTGTTGGTCTGTATTTATGTAATCTGCATAGTTATTTACTGTTCCATGTTATTTCAGAGTTCTTCAGTATAGCAGTAGCCTTTGCTATTTTTCTGATTACCTGGAATTGCCGCCGCTTTATCCGTAATAACTACAGTGCTTTTATCGGCATAGCCTTTTTGTCTATCGGCTGCCTGGATCTGGTGTACACTTTGGCCTACCAGGGCATGGGTGTGTTTCCGGGGTATGATGCAAACCTTTCCACCCAGTTGTGGCTTGCCTCCCGTTATTTTCAGAGTATCTCTTTTGTTATCGCCTCGTGGTTTATCACCAGGAAAGTAAGGCATGGATTGCTCGCTGCTGGTTATCTGGCGATAATGGCAATAACGTTAGCTTCAATAATTTATTGGCATAACTTTCCGGTTTGTTTCATCGCAGGTACCGGGCTGACAAGCTTTAAAATCATCAGTGAATATATTATTATCGGCCTGTTTGCCTTGGCGATTTTGCTGCTGCTGGTTAACCATAGGCATTTCCATAAATCTACAGTTATCTTTGTGGCTTCGAGTTTAATCATCTCAATCGCTTCGGAACTGGTCTTTGCCATTTATACAAATCACTCCGGAGCAGCTGATTTGATGGGGCATTACTTAAAAATTATCGCCTTTTACCTGATTTACCGGGCGCTGGTGAAAAGCCAACTCATCGATCCGTACAGTACCTTATTCCGCGATCTGACCCAAAATGAAAAAACCCTTAACCGGGCGCTGGAAGTGGCCAGGAGTCGCACCAATGAGATAATTTCCCTTCTGGATGTTACCAGGGCCGCCCTCGCCAGCACGAGTTTTAAGGAAACCGCGCAGCATACCCTCAATAATTGTATCCGGCTGATCGGTGCCCAGGGCGGTTATCTGCTGCTGTTCAGCAAAAACCCCGACCAGGATCATGAGATCGTTGCTGCCACCTCCGCAAAATTACAAGAAGGCCTCAATAATAAAATTATAGGTAAAATTCAGGCTGAAATATTAGACACCATGGCAGCCAGCTATCATAACGAGATCGCGGAATCGAACCAGGACTATATGATCGATAACCTCATCGGCGCACCGCTGATTAGTAACGACGAAGTCCAAGGGCTGATGATTTTACTCAATAAAAACCAAAAAATTACCAGGAATGACTCCAGGTTGGTTATGGCTTTCGCAAAATTGGCTACCATTGCCTTACAGAACTTCCGGGCAGTCTCTGCGCTTAGGAACGAACGGCAACAACTGGAGAATATCCTTAATAGCATGCAGGACGCGGTTTATATTGTCGGCCAGGATTATCAGATTGAATATGCCAATCCGGCAATGCAGAGACTCTTCGGAAACCACGCAGGCAAGAAATGCTATGACTATTTGTGCGCATCCAACGAGCCGTGTCAGATGTGCAAGTTGTCTAATATCCTCAACGGCGAGATTTCACGAGTAGAATTTGCAGCGCAAAATGGCAGGATCTATGATGCCATCGATGCCCCGATTGCCAACTCTGAGACTCATGCCATCTCGAAATTGAAGATTATGCGCGATATAACTGAAATCAAAAGCGTGCAGGAAGAAATACGCAATCTTGCTAAATTCCCCTCGGAAAACCCCTTTCCAGTACTCCGGATCTCGATTCGGGGAGAGGTGTTGTATGCGAATAATGCCAGCTCCGCTTTGCTGCGGCACTGGGATGAGGTAGCGGGAGAGCAGATCCCTGATTATTGGCAGCGCATGATTAATCAAGCCATTACCACGGGAGAACGCATAATCATCGAGGAAGATCTGGATCGGACAACGGTTTCATTTGCGATCACGCCCGTCAAAGACAATGAATATGTCAATATCTACGGCCGGGATATTACCGAATACCGGCAGATTGAGAAACAATTACAACAGGCAAATCTCGGACTTGAAAAGCGGGTGGAGGAACGGACCGAGCAACTTCAGGAAACTGTCAATGAGCTTGGCGAAGAAGTGCGTGAACATCTGCAGACTGAGGAAGAGCTGGTCAAGAACCAGAAGCGGCTGCGGGCGCTATCTTCGGAATTGACCATGGTCGCTGAAAGGGAACGGCGGGAAATTGCAACCCAAATGCATGATTCCATTGGCCAGTTGCTGGCGTTTTCCAAGAAAGAGCTGGGAGTTCTGATTAAAACCGCGCCGGGAAATATCAAGGGGCAACTCCGGTACGTTTGGGAACTGATCCGGCAATCTGTGGAACAGACCAGGAGCCTGACCTTCAAGTTAACTTCAGCCACGCTGTATACGGTGGGATTAGAAGCTGCCCTCGAAGAATTGGCGGATGATTTTTCGGAGAAAGAGGATTTCAACTGCCATTTCACCGGTTGCGGCCAGGCTCAATCCCTGCCAGAGCAAACTCAAATCCCCCTGTATCGGGCAGTACGGGAATTATTAATTAACGCCGCCAAACACTCCGAGGCAAAAAATGTGTGGATTTCCACGAAAAAAACCGACAATAGTTACCAGATATTAGTTAAGGATGATGGCATCGGTTTCAAGATTGATGATACTGGAGATAAAACCAAGAATTTAGAAAGTTTCGGTTTGTTCAGTCTCCGGGAAAGACTGGCCAACCTTGGGGGGCACTTGGAGGTCAGTTCAACCGTTGGCGAGGGGACAAAGATAATCTTAACCACTCCGCTAACAATGGAGGTTTTGGCAGGGGAAGAATAAACTATGACTATTCGGATAATCTTAGCAGATGACCATAAAATACTACGTGATGGTTTAAGCTTGATGATCGAGAGCGAAGGCGATATGGAAATTATCGGCCAGGCGGAAAACGGCTATGAGGCAGTTAGGCTGGCCAAGGAACTCTCCCCCGATCTGGTTATTATGGACATCGAAATGCCCGAACTAAACGGCATTGAGGCCACCCGGCAGATTGTCAAAGAACATCCCAAGGTTAAGGTCATTGCCTTGTCAATGCACGCCAACAAGAAACTGATCCGGGAAATGTTTGCCGCTGGCGCCAAGGGATATCTGCTCAAGGATTGCGAGTATGAGGAATTGTTGAATGCTGTTCGGATAGTGACCGCAGGCAAGACTTACTTAACCCCGGCAATCACAGGGCTCGTGGTTGACAATTATATGCTCGGGGCCGATGCCGAGAAAGACAGCCCCTATACCATCCTCTCGGACCGTGAACGCGAAGTCTTACAACTGCTTACGGAGGGTAAAACCACGAAACAAATCGCTATGATGCTGCATATCAGCCCCAAGACGGTCGAAGGCCATCGCACCCGTATTATGAATAAACTCAACATCGATACCATCGCCAACCTGACCAAGTATGCAATTCAAGAAGGATTAACCTCGCCAGATATCTAATATCTTGCCAAACAACAGGTTACGATTAAAAACCCACCGCTAAGCCAATCCGTTTCAAGCAATAAAGAAGCTCAAATAGGGGTTTTCCCCTATTTGATTCCTGGCTCCAACCTTTAAGCTAATAGATAGTCAGATAGTCAGTTCTAACTTTAATAATAGTGAGGGGTTGAATAAATTGAAGAGCGCCCAATCTTACACGTATATAAACCAAGGAGCTTACGTGAGAGATAAAATATTATTAATAAAAAATGCGGGGGAAAGGCGGCGCATGATAAAAGTTTCAGTGAACCAGGAGCTGTGCCAGGGCGCAGGTATATGCGAAAGCATTTGCCCTGAAGTTTTTGAATTAATCGATGACGAGATCGCGCAAGTAAAAATGGAGATCATACCTGAAAAGTATGAAGTTGCCTGCCGGAGAGCCGTAGATAGTTGCCCTGCGCAAGCGATTAGAATCGAGGAATGAGGGGTTTTTAAAATTAAAGTACAATTAAATACAACTAAGGGAGAAGTGTGATGATTAAAAAATTAGGTATCTATGCCTGTCAGCCTTGTGGGGTAGTAGCAGAAGCCTTAACTAACAGCAATGAGCAACTGGTGTGTTGCGACCAGCCGATGGCTGAGCTGACGGCTAAAACCTCGGATGAAGGCAAGGAAAAGCATGTCCCGATTGTGGAAAGACGGCAAGACAGCATCAAGATTAAGGTGGGAAGCAACCCGCATCCCATGGAAGAAAAGCACTATATCCAATGGATTGATGTAATTGTTGACAACAAGGCTTACCGGCAATTTTTAAAACCTGGCCAGGCTCCGGAGGTGATCTTTCCGATCACCGATAAAAACATCATTGTCCGCGAGTACTGCAACGTCCACGGTTTGTGGAAAAATTGAGGGAACCATCAAGTAAATGTCGATATTAAAAAAAGTGCAGTACCGTTCACTTTAATTATAAGTCCCGAAAGGAGCCAAGTATGGTTGCAACCGCCTCAACAATGTTACCTTTGGGAACTCAGGCACCAGGATTCGGCCTTCCTGACACCAACGGGAAATTAGTATCACTCAAAGACTATGAAGGCGCCCCGGCGGTCCTCGTCATTTTTATGTGCAACCATTGCCCATATGTTATACATATTATCGATCACCTGGCCGCTCTCGCAAAAGAATATCAAAAACAAGGCGTAGCGGTGATTGGCATCAACTCCAATGATGTGCAAAACTATCCTGATGACCGGCCGGAAATGATGGCCAAGCTGGCACAGCAAAAGGGTTTTACTTTTCCCTATCTCTACGATGAAGAGCAAACGGTTGCGAAAGCATACCAGGCGGCCTGCACGCCGGATTTCTTTGTTTTTGACAGTGGGATGAAGCTGGTTTACCGGGGGCAGATGGATGACAGCAGGCCGGGCAATGATAGTCCGGTAAACGGCAAGGACTTGCGGATAGCGCTGGATGCGGTGCTCTTGGGAGAGAAGGTCTCCAACCACCAGAAGCCAAGCATGGGCTGTAATATAAAATGGAAATAGGGCAGAGGCTGAACTTTAAACATAGAGGAGAAACTTGTCATGATTATGACTCTGGAAAATAAAGTAATTAAGAAGCCAATCAGGTATAGATGTAAAACCTGTGGCGAATTCACGGAAACAATCAATCATCTTTGCGCCCCTCGGATAGCTGTAGACGACTATACCTGTACTTATTGCGGTGAGTCAACCCGGGATCCCTGGCACGTATGCATGTCAATGGTGGACATAATGCAGCGCATCTGTGATAGTTGCCCGCGACCAGTATCAATACTAGAAACCGAAGCCTTAAGTTTGGTGTAATCCAACGAAAACTTCGGGAAACAGCTCATGCAATGTTGGGGCTGATGCTAACAACGTATCATGGAATTTAAGTCTTTGGGGAAAATCATGCTGAGTGATAAAATAACGAAACAACTGAATGAACAGATTACAAAAGAGCTTTACTCAAGTTATCTTTATTTACAGATGGCGGCATGGTTGGATAGCCAAACCTTGCCCGGGTTCGCTTCCTGGATGAAAATACAAGCTCAGGAAGAAATTGCCCATGCTATGATTTTTTATAATTACGTCAATGAGCGGGGAGGCGTTGTAGATCTCGGTGCGATTGGCAAGCCCCCGCAGGATTATAAATCTCCTTTGCAGGTTTTTGAAAAGACTTTGGCGCATGAACAGACCGTGACGGCGTCAATTAACGCCCTGATGAAGTTGGCTATTTCGGAAGACGACTATGCCACCAAAAACCGGCTGGAATGGTTTATAGAAGAGCAGGTTGAGGAAGAGGCCAACCCCACAGAGATAATTAATAAATTAAAGATTGTAGGTGACCGTGGAGACGGGATTCTGCTGTTGGATCAACAATTAGGAACCCGGGTATTTACGCCACCGCCACCACTGGCTATGCAATAATTACCTATGGAAGCAATTAATTTTGTGGCAGGACACCTCTATAATAAAATCAGTTACAGTTGATCTACCAGAGTAACAACCCCAACCTGTATAAGAGGGAGTCAAGGCTTTGCCGCCTCTGGTACTGGTAGCCGCTAACCCCAGGTGCTGTGAGATCTAATGGTGACCGGCTCCTTTTCAAAACCCTATCCCCAACCTATATCATATTCCCCGGACTTGTTTAAAGGGAAGGGCAGGTCAACGCGAGATCCGTTGCCTTGGCGTTCACCGGGTGCGGTAAAATGACTAAAAATGGCTGAAAAAAGCCCCTAAAAAAGCGTAAAAAAATACCCCCAAAAAAATGCAAAAAACCCAGAAAAAACAGTTGCAAAACTACCTACAGGTAAGTAAATACTTTGCAGCTAAATACAAGGATCTGCAGATAAATAAAATCTGGTTGTGAGGTTATTCTTGCGAATAACTTCGGGATAGGGGCGGGCAAATATACTAAGGATATTGTGGAACAGTTTTCTCGTGTACTAAAGGATTAAAAAATGTCTGGGAAGAAGATTTCACCACGGCAGACAAGATTACCAAAGAGTCAACGCGGCAAAAGGAATGACCGGGAGCAAAAGATACCGTTTGAATTATACAAACCTGAGAAAAACCCCAAACGATATCCATAGCTTACATAATTTTTTAAGCTAAGTCTGGCTTACAAAAGTGGTTTTTCCTTTATCATTTAACTCCAAGGGTATCTTAATGATATACCAAACCAAAAGTAAGCCAACGGTTAAACAATTCGGGGTCATACAAGTCAAAACTTCGGATTGTGTAATCAGCAAAGGGAAGAGAATCAAAGGCGGGTATCTCTTGCCCAGCGCTGCTTTCACAGTGCCTAAAAAGCGTATTCAATCTTATGTCTCTAACCTGGACAAGAAGCCGGAGGTGGGCGATCTTGTCTATGGTTCAGTTGAATACCTGGGACAGCATACCTCCCTTGAGAATCGCCAAGGGCGCATCCATACTATCTATGATGGCAGCAAAGCGGTTTTCGTTCTGGGGAACCGCTATGCCCCGGATTATTACGAAGGCTTTGTCCCGAATAAACTTCCTGAAACGATAGATCTTTTGGCGCGCAGTGGGGTGATCGGTTCCGCTAAATACAAAAATGCCAAGATTAAAGACCCGACTAAAATCAAAGTCTTGGGTTATGTCTGTGATAAGGACGGCAGGTTTGTTAATACCCGGCAATTCAATCAAATCATTCCCAAAAAAACTGTGAAAACCGACAAGCGGGCTAAAATGATTCTCGTTGTTGGGACCTGTATGAACAGTGGCAAAAGCTATGCGGCAGCGGCCTGTTGCTGGATCTTAAATAATCTGGGATATAAGGTGAGAGGCGCGAAAATAACAGGGACTGCCAGCCTGAAGGACATCCTGCTGCTGGAAGATAATGGCGCTTCTGCCATTGCCGATTTTACCTACCTGGGCTATCCCTCAACCTATATGCTGAAAGAAACCGAGCTTCTCCATATTTTTAATTCTCTCGATTTGAAATTTGCAAACCACCCGGGAAACTATTGGGTGGTTGAAATCGCTGACGGCATTATCCAACGCGAAACCAGCCTGCTTTTAAAGCATGAGGATATTCGCTCTCGGATCCACAAACTCATTTTTTGCGCCCAGGACACCTTCGGGGCAATCGGCGGCTTGAAAATTCTCAGAGATGAATTTGCCCTTACCCCGGATGCGATCTCTGGTGTTTGCTCAAGCTCACCACTCGGGATTCGTGAGCTTCAGGAATACACCGACTTGCCTATTTTCAACAGCGTGGAACGTAACTTAAAACAGCTTTCGACAATCCTGGTTTAACTGCTTATCCCTGTGGAGACCTCTTTACATCTTGCTTAACAATTACTTTCAACAAAGGGACGGTAAGTGAGCTCTAAAAAACAAATCTTAACTAAACCCCAATTGCTTCGAGCCCAGCAAGCAGTCGTTGAGGAACTGCAGCGGGAAGGCTTTTGGACCCCGGCTTTGGGCAAGGTAGACGTACGGCTTACCAGAAGAGGAATGGCTAAGGGATACTTTTCCGCTGAAAAAACCGACTGGTATTGGAAACGCTTAATCTCAATCCCCGCAATCCGCCCCCGGAAACCTTCTTCACAAAAGCGCAAAAGCATCCCTTGCTATACTAATGCGCTCAGGGATATTATCCGGCACGAGTATGCCCATGCTCTCGCAGATGCCCACCTCGACTTGTTAAGTGAAAACCGGTTTGCCAGGGTTTTTGGGGCCGCGTATACTTGTGATGATGCCTTTGAGTATAGCCCGGAATGGCATGTGACGAAGTATGCTGCCACCAATACTTCCGAGGACTTCGCCGAGGTTTTTATGCTTTACCTGAAATATAAGGGTTATATCCTGAAGCGCTTTGCGCAATACCCGGCAATTGTGGAGCGCTTCCGCTTCATGAAACAACTGGCGCGCGCAATTCGGAGAAAGCAATCAGCCTGACATTACGGTTTACGGAGGTTAGCCAATAAGCAGCATCAATGTCGACACCGGCGGAAACTCCAGATCCTTTTTCAGGATCATGGAATTAAGCTTCTTCGCGGGAGTTGTTTCCGGGTATAATTCTTTGAGGGTAAAGTTGTCTCCTTCCAGGCCGTATTCCTGCAAGTCCATGCTAAAAGAAGCTGATTGTGGCTGAGCGGTATGATTAACCAGGATGATGCATAGCTGGTTATCCAAAAGGAAACAGCCACTGATGATAGCTGGAATCCGTTCTTTAGGCGGCAAGGTTCCGGAGAAAGGCACTGCACAGAGCGCGCAATTTATATCCACCGGTGGCTTCCAGACTCCCAGGTTCAGCCATTTCCGCCCCGCTATCCGCGTTCTGGTAAGCATCTCCATGTAATTGAAGAAAGGCGCAAAGCGCTCATTCTTGTCATCTTCACCAAAAACCCCGCTAATCATTAATTGCCCGCCACCGACCAGGGTAAGCGCTTCGGCATAGCGGAATTTATCCATGCTCATCAAATCTGAAGCACCCCGTGGCTTGAAGGTCGAAACTGTGCCATAAGTAATATGGTAATCGTGGTAAACACTGTGGAACATCGGGATCGGCAAGGATTGGGGGCTGCCAATGTGCCCGTTAAGATCGGCAATTTCCCGGGCCAGGTCAAGATCAAGCTGATCAATGAAACATTCAGTAACCCCTTCGGAAGTGGTAATACTGTCGGGTTTCAGTTGCCGCATGTCTGCAATGACTTTGTCCATCAGTTCCCGATAACCTTTCACCCAGTGGTCATGGCCGCCGACGGGGTGGCCGTGATTATCACAGAAACATGGCACTGGGTAACAGCCGGAGACCTGATCCAGATAAGCGCCGTCCATATCGCAAGTTTTGATCATTAGCTGAACTTGTTTGCGGATCATTTCGTGGAAAAAAGGAGCGGTAGGACAGACCGTATGTCCGAGATTTTTCCAGTGATCTGCGCTTTCACCATGTTCATTTCTGGCAATCCAATTCCAACCATCGCCCTCACGGAAAGTGCGCAGGGTGGGATTAACCAACCGGGCTTCCAGGTAGGGGATACATCGGATACCGGCTTCGTGAAGTTCTTCCACCCCCGCCTTCAAGGTGTTGCGGATATCTTCGTTTTCCGGATAAATCTCAGGACAACGCCAGGGTCCGCTAAAGAGTTCACCATTAGAACCATACCAGTGAAACGCAAGATTACAACTGAAACGCTCCTTGATGGCTTTAATAATTGGAACTACCTGGCAAGGATGACCATTGCCCGGGAACTGCCAGTTCCAGTACCAGAGATCATTTTCCTTAACCCATTCCGGCACCGTTTCGCGATCCCGGGTAGAGCCCTTGGCGCACCAGAATTGCCGTAGAGCCCACTCCCGGTAGATTGCCGAGGCGTTCCACCACTCGCCGGCATATAATCCAATCGGGCATTGATAAAAAGATTTAAAATCTTTGCCCGCAGCAGTGCGATCTTCTGGATACTGCTTCATTTGCAGGACAGCGTGCTTATGGGTATGATTGTCTTGATAAAACCCAAAGCACTTGTACAGGGCCTGGGGATCATAAGCCGCAAAATAGAGCCCCCCACTGTCCGGATGGCCATAGGCCATGAATTGCATTGTCCACATCCCCGGGTAAGCGTAGGCGATGTCGGCGGGACCGCCTTCCGTATCGAAACAACCATACTGGTGGCGTCCCCAGTTGTCGATAGCAGCTTCGTGATGATTAACAAAATGTACCGGATTAGGCGTTTTTTCGCCCATTAGTACCGGTTCGATGATCCAACCCGGGGTTTCTTCCTCATAATCTTTCAGACCGCTGATTCTTGGATAAGTGATCTGGAAGAGCGCCTGCTTAGTATGGTTGTCGACCTCTATTGTCCAGTAACTTAGTTGCGAATGGTTCGGAAGTACGACCCGGGCGCGCACCGCCAATTCTCCCCAGGCTCCTTTAAGGATCCAGGTTGCGAGGAGGGTTTGTTCATCATTTACAGTGGTGAGCTCCATTTCCGGGAGGCTGTCCGGAGTTACAACCGTGATCTGCCCGCCTTGATCCCGGAGTTGGATTTCAAATGCTGAAGTAACTCCATCAGCATCAATCGGGATATTCACGTTTCCCAGTCCTGCAAGCTTGCTCAGACAGCCGTCAGCAGCAAACTCCATAGAGAGCTTATCATTTTCCAGCAGCATCAAAGAATTCCTTTAAACAAAGCTGATAATTACTTGATCAGGAATACATCCGCACCCATCAGGCACTTTTAATTAGGTCGAACTTGATGCCCAGTGAAAACGCATAAGTGCACCTTCCTTGATCGGATTAGACAGGCGGTTACCCTCAGGATTCATCCTACACCCGCCCCTCCCTTGCGTCAAGGGAGGATAAGAAACCCGAATCCTATTAACAAGTAAATGTATATCTTTTCAAGACAGCTTTATGGCTGAAACCGTACTTTTTTAATAAAATCGTGAAAATCCTTGACAAAACTTCGTTGAGCCGTAATATATTAGGGTAACGAAACTTATTGGTAATAAGGACTTACCGGGATGTCTAAAACCCTGAGCGCCAGTCTGGAAGATTATCTGGAAGCGATCTTCCATATTTCGGCGCAAAAACAAGCGGCCAGGCCGAAGGATATTTCCAAGCGCCTCAAGGTGAATAATTCCTCGGTGACCGGGGCCTTGAAGCTCCTGGCCGGCAAGGGGTTGGTAAACTATGCTCCTTACGAGATTGTCACGCTTACCGGGAAGGGCAAAACCCTTGCCGAGGATATTGTCCGCCGCCATGAGACCTTGCGCGATTTTTTTGAAAAGGTGCTGGCTGTCAGCCACGAAGACGCGGAAGAGGCAGCCTGCAAGATGGAGCACGTTGTCTCCCGGGAGGTCTTGGAAAATCTTATCCAGTTTACCGAGTTTGTGGAAACCTGCCCGCGGGGCGGCTCCAAGTGGGTTTCAGGATTTAGATACCATTGCGATGCGGGTGGTGAACATGCCGATTGCGAGCAGTGTATCACCCTCTGCCTGGAGGATTTTAAACAGGCAAATGCAGGGGATAAGACCGGGGAGGCGGTTTCTTTGCACGAGCTTAACCCTGGCCAGAAAGGTAAAGTTATCAAGCTCCGGGCCAAAGGCGAGGCTCGCAAGCGGATTGCGGAAATGGGACTAACCCGCGGGGCGCTGGTGGAAGTGGAACGGGTTGCCCCCCTGGGCGATCCCCTTGAGGTAAAGGTTAAAGGCTATCACCTTTCCCTCCGTAAAGAAGAAGCGGATACTATTGATGTGGAACGCATCTAAACTTTTTATTCTTTAGGATTACAACATGAACCGAGCGGCGAACAATCTTCAACCCTTGTCAATGATCGCACCCGGGCGGCGGGCGCGCATAGTTACGGTGAACGCGGGTCGCGGCCTCCAGGCCAGGCTGGCGGAGATGGGGCTGGTGCCGGGAACCGTGATTGATGTAATTCAAAACTCCGGCAGCGGCGCTTTTGTGGTGGCAGTCAAGCAGGGACGGCTCATGCTGGGGCGCGGCATGGCCCATAAGATCATGGTAGGATAAAAAATTTTACCCTAAAAGTTCGGCTTGCCGAAATAAATCGAAGAAAAATCAAAGATCGCACGAGAGCGGCATTTAAACAGGAAGGCAAGTCTTCAATGAAAGCAAGCATCAAGGTAGCGCTGGCAGGTAACCCGAATTCAGGCAAGACCACTATTTTCAACAGTTTGACCGGCGCCCGGCAGCATGTGGGCAATTATCCCGGCGTGACTGTGGAGAAGAAGGAAGGCACCTGCCGCCATGGTGACGTACAGATCCAGGTGGTTGACCTGCCTGGCACCTACAGCTTGAGCGCCTATTCTATTGAAGAGCTGGTGGCGCGGGATTTCATTGTGGAAGAAAAGCCGGACGTGGTGGTTGATATCATCGATGCTTCCAACTTGGAGCGTAACCTCTACCTCGCGGTACAGATTATGGAACTGGGGGTGCCCCTGGTCCTGGCCTTCAACATGAGTGATACCGCCAAGGCGCGGGGCTACGAGTTTGATCTTGAAACTCTCTCCGAACTGCTGAGCGCCCCGATTGTAACCACGGTTGGAAACAAGGGGGAGGGCATTACCGAACTCCTGGATGCGATTGTCTCTGCCGCCGCCAAGCAGGATACCTGGCAGAGCGCGAAGATAGTCTATGGTAAAGAGGTGGAGGAAGAACTCGCCAAACTTGCGCCCCTCGTTGCCAGGGAAACCGCTGCCGCTGAAAAATACGGCCTCCGCTGGCTGACGGTCAAGCTGTTGGAAAACGATCAAAGTCTGCTGGAGATGGTATCCTCCCCGGAACTGCTCGCCGCGGTTGAAGCCAGCAGCAAACACTTGCAAGGCATCTTCGGGGATCCCCCGGAGATCGTCATCACCGACCGGCGTTACGGCTTTATTTCCGGCGCCTGCACGGAAACGGTCCGCTCCACCGTGGAGGCCCGGCATACCATGTCCGACAAGATCGATACCGTGGTAACCAACCGTCTCCTGGGTCTGCCGATCTTCTTCGCCATGATGTACCTGGTCTTCCAACTTACCTTTACCATTGGCGATCCCTTCATGGGCTGGATCGAGCAAATTTTCGGTTGGCTGGGAGGGATTATCGAAGGGTTCTGGCCGGCAGGCTCGGAAAGCGCCTTGAAATCATTATTAGTTGACGGCATTATCGGCGGGGTCGGCGGGGTGATTGTCTTTTTACCCAATATCCTCCTCTTGTTCATGGCCATCGCGATCCTGGAGGACTCCGGCTACATGGCCAGGGCGGCCTTTATCATGGACCACCTGATGCACAAGATCGGCCTGCATGGCAAGAGCTTTATCCCCTTGGTGATCGGCTTTGGCTGCACGATTCCCGCCATTATGGCAACCCGGACCCTGGAGAGCCGCCGCGACCGGCTGACTACGATGCTGGTGGCTCCGCTGATGAGCTGCGGGGCGCGGCTACCGATCTATGCCCTCATCATCCCGGCCTTCTTTCCGCAGCAATGGCACGCGCCCATGCTGTGGATTATCTACCTGATTGGCATCATCCTGGCGATAGTCTGCGCCAAGCTGCTGCGGGCTACGCTCTTCAAGGGCGAGTCCACACCCTTTGTCATGGAGTTGCCGCCATACCGGGTACCAACCCTCAGGGGTATCGTGATCCACATGTGGGATCGCGGCTGGATGTATCTGAAGAAAGCCGGCACCATTATTCTCGGCATTTCCATTCTGCTCTGGGCGATGACAACTTACCCCAAGAAAGAAGTCTTTGCGCGGGATTATCCCGCGGAAATCGCCCAGCTCCAGGCCGCCTACCCGAAAGATACTGGCGTTAAGAATGCCGAAGCTTTGCAGGCAAAGATTATGAATCTTCAGCAGGCACAACGGGCCGAGGAACTGACTTATTCTATCGCCGGCAGGATCGGCCACGGCCTGGAGCCGTTACTCAAGCCTATGGGCTTCGACTGGCGGGTAGGTACCGCGCTCATCGGCGCGTTCGCGGCCAAGGAGGTCTTTGTCGCGCAGATGGGGATTGTCTTTTCCGTGGGTGAAGCAGACGCGGAGTCGGAAGTGCTGCGCGACCGGCTCCGGGAGAATTATACCCCCCTGGCAGCCTTTTGCATCATGATCTTCTGTTTGATCAGCACCCCGTGCATGGCGACGATCGCGGTCACCCGGCGGGAGAGCAACTCCTGGGGCTGGGCCTTGTTCCAGCTCGGGGGGTTGACGGCGCTGGCTTACGTGCTCACCGTGTTTGTCTACCAGGCGGGCAGCCTGCTCTCTATCGGTACGGGTTAGAAAGAGAGGCGAAGCATGGAGACAGTGATTGTAATTATAATCGTAGGGGCAGTCCTCTTCCTGTCGGCAAGAGGACTCTACCGTACCTTTACCGGCAAGAATAACGGTTGCGGCGGTTGCAGCAGCAGTTGCCCCCTTGCCGATACTTGTAAGAAATCTTTCGAGATGGGATCCCAATCTACAGAAAAGCCTGCTGCTTTGAAGGAGAATAATGGGTAGCAATAAATCTCAAAAGAGTACTTGACGCTGCAACTCAATCCGGAAAATTATCATCCATCTCCGCGTCCGAGAGTTCCTTGAGAAATTCCGCCAGCTTCTCCACTATGGCCTCAATAAAAATGTCCCCCTTCTCGGCAGTCGCGCCGGTGGGATCACCCATGCCTGAAGATTCAGTCAAGAGATGCCAAGGCCGAGAGAACCAGACGGTTTTATCTTCCACCGCCTTAAATTTAGATTTACGGGCTTGACCTTGGTCTGCATTATCCTTTCTAAAAACCGTACGCCTAGTCATTATATCCATATTCCTATATTTATTTTGTCCTATAAAGTTAAAATTGCCAGAAATATTAAACTGCTTTAATATTAAGGGGTATGTAATGTTGGGAGTGGGGATCATCGATCTTCTGAGGGACATAAATACCACCGCCTGGCTTAAATCCAGACGGTTGTTTACTGCAGCAAAAGCGCGGGTCTCGCAGGCTTATTCCTCGACGCTGAGGCTGACCACTTCCACTTCCTCGGTTTCCGCTTCCGCCGTGGTTTCACTGGGGGGGGTGATACTATCAGCCTCCTCAAGCTCGGTTGGCTGGTCTGCGGCCAGTTGCGGCTGGAGATCTGGTAGAACGATACTATCAATCAAGGATTGGATGGCAAACTCCGGGGGGTTCTCCAGGATCTCTACTACTTCTGGGGCCGTGAGCGCTGCCAGATTGCGGACGGTCTTTTCCGCGCGGACGACATACTTCTGGTGGGAGATGTCCCGCCGGGCATAGACGCAGGTGTTGTCACTGACGCGATAAATCTCGGTGGCGATATCCACGCCGCTGACTTCGGCAAAGAGCACCTGGGCGCCGAGAACCGTAACACTGATCACGGCCGACCACATGCTGGGAACACTCTTGGCCCGGTTGAATTCGGTAACCTGCCCGCGCAAGACAAAGTCCGCGCCGAGTTCGCGGCCAAGCGCGAGGGCTTCCTCGGGGGAAATTATGCTCCCGTGGGTAGAATACAAACCGGGCGCTTCGAGGATTTCCACCTTCCCGGTACAGGCCAGGGCCATCTGGTAAAGTCCGGTAACCACGCCGCCGCCGCCATGTCCAGCCACAAAATTGCTGGGATTGGGCAGCTCATAATAAGGTAATACCAGGAGCTTGGGGACATTTTCTGACGGGGATTTTGCAAGCTGTATTATACCCTGCCGGGCGGAGCCGGATTCAGTAACCTCTTTGGCATATTGCTGGAGAATCGCCTTCGCCACCAACTGCGCCTGCATCTCCCTGCCGCCACTGCCTCCGGGGCCGCCGGCGGCCTGGTAGTCTTCGCCGACAAACACAGTTTTTTCATTCTGCACGGAATACATTTTGACAAACATCCCGGCCCGGGGAGGGATACTGGCCGCGCGCGTGGCGGCAAAGGAAAAGAGTTGCACGTTGATTACCAGATCGGCGTTAAACTCCCTGCCATAATCCAAAACCCGGGCCAGGCTCAGGGATTGTTCTTCGCGCTGGAACAATGGCGCGATGATCTTTTTATCTTTAAAAATATCGAGCG